>NZ_JBPWOA010000029.1:0-126452 GCF_051781005.1 Anabaena sp. WFMT
GCTTTACTATTAATCGGAAATGCTATTTCTATACCTGGAGAATTAATACCCTCTTTTTTTGAATATGCTTAAGTAATTTATTTTGCCTGATTTCTAGCTCGTTGAAGAAATTTTCTACTTTTTGTGGATCTTCTCGTGGTAATACGAAAGTTTCAGGAAAATCATAAAAATATCTTTCTAATGTAATATTTTTAATATTAGTGGGAAATTTTTTTTGAGTAACTTTGTCAAAAACAAAAATTTGCTTTTCATTTTTGCTTGGATCAATACTAAAGTTTTCTAGATAAGATCGAGGAACATAGTGTTGATTTTTTTTAGGTTTTTCCATTTTTAATAACTCGCTTGTAATATACAAATATGGTGATAATATTTTCTTATGCTTACTGTTTTATTGCTATCAATGATTTATTTTTTAACTTTTGCAGAACTCCCGTGACAATAGACTGATTCAAATCAGCATCGGCTTGGTAGCGAATATTCACAATTTCACCTGCTGTCTTGCTGTTTTCGCTGCCTTGAGTTTGTCATCTAAAATAGGATCACTGCTTTCTAGTGGTTGAGGCATAGCATCAAAAGCCGCTTCCTCATCTGCCAAGTAAGTATCAATCTCAGCGCGGTTAGCTAGATAAAACGTAATTCCTCCATAAACCTGTTCTAGGGTTAGCAGAGGAAAAGATTGAACGATACTTTCAGGTGATAAGCCTTTTTGGAAAGCATAGACAATCGAATCTAGAGAAATCCGTGTTCCTTCCACCCAATATCCATCGTTCCGATACTCTACGTAAGTTTTAGCTGCAATAACTGACATAAATTTACTCGCTTGTCTAGCTATTTATAATCATAATATTATTTGTTTTCTTAAACTTTCGGAAATATATGTAGACACAAGAATTTAAGGATTTGGTAAACTATATCCTCGCCAACGAAGTAAAACTGTTGATTGAGCTTTACGTAACATAAAAATATCAGCTTCTTGTCTGAAAAATATTAAATTTAATCTTTCTGTTTCTGTCAATTTACCACTAGAATTTTTTTCTGGTAAGTTATTATATTCTTCCATGTTGGCTGATGTTTTATGACTATGGAAAATTTGCCAGTAGAGTATTATCATCTAACTTATCTAAAGCCGCCAGTTCGGCTTGAAACTCTTCTGGTACATCATCCCATGCTGGTGGGCTACCTACTTGTAAAGCACGAAGTATGACTTCCTCTAAAGGACGTTGAGTAGCATTGGCGGTATTGACTAACCGTTGATAGATAATTTCAGGAATTTGTAGGGTGACAGTTTCAGTAAGCATATTAAATTACTACTTTAATTATCAATAGTTTTTCTATTGATAATTAAAGTATATCCTGTTGTTATAGGTCTTTCAATTCAGTATAACGGCAATACAAGTACAGCATTTAATATTTACACTTTCATTAATTTGTGCTATACAATACTTAGTATTTTTCAGTATTGATTCAAAATTGATGAAAAGCAAAATAATTAATGTAGTCTTTTTTAGCCTTGTGAGTATCAGCAGTCTGTTTGTGTGCAGTATTATTCTTAGTATTAGTAAGACAGTTATAGCACAAACAGCAAAGCAAGATTCAGGTCAAAAACCTTGTGTAAGACAAGAATTACCAAAGCTTAAACAGAATATGCCTTATTCAAAAGCTAGAGAACTTTTATTAGAAGCAGGTTGGCAAGCAATATTTAACCGAGACCAATTAATGAATTCTGAAAGAAGCGCCCCTGTGAATTACTTTTTTACTCAAAAAGGTTATACAGAAATTGTAGATTGTGCAGGTTCAGGTTTAGGTCTTTGTCTTTTTCAATTTGAAAGTGCTTATGGAGAAATTTTGTCTGTTACAACTGCAAATAATGGAGCAAATCAAGAAAGTGTTTTTCGCTGGTATATTGAACAAAAAGAAACAGAAAAATAATGTGGATGGTAGATTACGTAATTTAAAATATAAAAACAGTTGATTATGGCAAATTCAGAACACCTAAAAATTTTAAAGCAAGGTTTAGAAGCCTGGAATAATTGGAGAGATGAAAATCCAGATACAGTACCTGATTTCAGCAATTTTTCTTTTTATGAGGCTAATTTCTACTTGGCAAACTTCACAGGTGCAAATTTCAGTGGGGCTGAACTTGTTGATGCTGAACTGAGCAGAGTTGATCTTAGTAAAGCTAATTTAAGTAAGGCTATTCTGAGTAGGGCTATTATAAGAGACGCGGATTTAAGTGAAGCTGACCTTAGTAATGCGAAACTTGATAGCACTGATTTAACTAATACTTTACTCATTGAGGCTAACCTGAACAGCACGGATCTCAGTTTTTCTAACCTAAACAGTGCGGATCTCAGTTTTGCTAACTTAAGCAATGCTAATTTTATGTCTTCACAAGTAATAGGTGCTAATTTAGAGTTTGCTAAACTGACTGGTATTTGTGTAAAAGATTGGCAAATTAACAGTAAGACAGTCTTTGATGATGTATATTGTGATTATATTTATCTTGATGAAAATGGAAAACAAAGAAGACCCCTAAAGGGTAATTTTGAACATGAAAAATTTGCTATTTTATGCAAAAAAATTATAGACAGTAAAAATTTAATTGTAAGTAAAATTTTTGAAGATGATGAAGTAAATAATCAAGGACTTGAGCTTTATTTAAACCAAACCTCTTCCTATTGGGAAAATTTACGGTTTCATTCAGAAGCAGAGATAAAAATTGCTCAAGCATTAGACCGCGCTGGAGTTCTATATTTCCCAAACTGTTTAGCTAGACTCAATGCAGACAATGGCAGAGCAAATAAAGACGCAAATTTTTTAGTGCGTTATAAGGATAATTGGGGTATTTTAGAAGTTGATGAAATTTATTATACACCAGAACGTAGAATAGAAGAACAAGAAAGAGAACGTATGTTTAAAAGAAATGGTATCAAAGTAGTAGAAAGGTTTGATCCTAAAAGTTGTTATAAAAATCCTGATAAAGTAGTAAAAGAATTTCTAGAAATAATAGAAAACATCTATTCATAAAATCATCTCACTTTTAAAAATGATTATTTTTTTAGCACTTATTCACATCTTAGAACTTATGCACACAAAATTAGTATTCAATCGTCAAGTCACTTTTAGCTATTGCTTCCATAATGATACTAACAGCAAATAGTATTATTGATAAAGCTAAACTCCACATAGCATATCTTAGACACACGCTCTTGTTTCTTGCTTGAAGTTCAAGTTGTTGTATTGCCCCTTTCCATGCACTAGCAATATAGTGACGACATCTTTCATCTGATTTGTAATACCACTCTCCATCTAACAAATCTTTAGGTGAGACGACATCGCCACATGGAGACGGCATTAATCCAATGATACATAAACCAATATCTATAGCAAGAAGAGCGCAAACAGCAATTTTGATGTACAAACAGTAACCATCGTTTGAGAGGTCGGCCGAAAATC
Source organism: Anabaena sp. WFMT (assembly GCF_051781005.1). Lineage (NCBI taxonomy): Bacteria > Bacillati > Cyanobacteriota > Cyanophyceae > Nostocales > Nostocaceae > Anabaena > Anabaena sp. WFMT. The sequence continues at coordinate 3,457 of NZ_JBPWOA010000029.1, forward strand.
TCAGCAGTACACCGCTAAAACCTATGACGGTGGTCATCTTAGTATTAAGTGAATCTATACTTTTATTGACATCTTTTAAAAAACTTTCTGTATATTCATAAGCTAGTTTAGTATTAGTATGTTCTTCAGTATCTATGATATTTTTCTCCATGTCTAATAACCAAGATGACAGACAAAAGGAGCAACCTAAAACACCACCTGCATCTCCTCCACCTCCTAAGCCTAGCAAAATAAGGCTTGATGGCGATGATACCAAGGATAAATAACTTATTGGCATTGCTACAACAGACTGAATAAAGAATAGTTAATTAACTCAGGTGGGTATTGCCTATCTGATTTTTTTAATAAGCCTTGATGAATCAATAATATCACTCTAAAAACCACCCAAACAACTCACAAACCGTCAATTGTAAATGACTAGCAAAAGAAGGCACAGAAATTAGCATATCTGGTTCATCAAAAACCTCAACTTGTTGATTTGCATGATAAACAAACACAGTCCGTTCACCTGGATCAATTAACCAACCCATTTGACTACCATATTTTAAACAATGCAAAATATTTTTAGTTACCTTGGTCTGATTTTGATCTGGTGATAAAATTTCAATTGTCCAATCTGGAGAAATTGCAAATGTGTTAGATACTTCTCCATTTTCATCACGGGGAATTCTATCCCAAACAAAAACTGCTATATCAGGTACTATCGAACGTCCACCAAAGGTACAACGCAATTCAGGAAATGCACGAGCGATTTTTTGAGGTTTAACGATAAAATTAATAGCAGGTACAAGTTCACCTTGAACTATACTATGTTTTCCCTGTGGCATGGGTTTTTGAATAATTTGACCATCAATATATTCACTTGCAGGTTTCGTTTCTGGTAGTTGCAGAAACTCATCTAATGTGAGAGGTTTTAATATTGCTTGTACCATCTTGGTTAACTTCTAGAAAATATTTGTCTTTCAATGTTAAATTTAAGGATTTTTCTACTTAAGCAAACTACCCACAACACAACTAAATCCAGGCAGCAAAGGCGATATTAACTCATCATTAGCAAACAGAGTTTCTACTAATACTAAAATTGCCCTTTCTCTTCGATAAACTTCTATTTGTTGTAACCACCAATTCATTATCCAATATTCCTGAACACCTCTAGAAGCATAAAGCTTTAATTTCACTTCTTTATCTCGGCGTTCATTTTCTACACCAGCAGAAAGTACTTCAATTACTAATTCTGGCGCACCTGTTAAATGTCCATCATCATCTAATAAAGTTGCTAACTTTTCATTACTTACCCAAACTACATCAGGAATGACATTATCAGCATCAGTAAAAATAATACCGGGAGCAGTTGCAGTTTCTCCTAAACCGGTTTCTCTAGACCAAAGTGTGAGTTCCGTACAAACATTGTTGCCAGCTTTTTGATGTTTCCAATGTGGCGCTCTTGTCACAAATAATTCTCCATTAATTATCTCATAACGGTTGCCGTTATCTGGCAAGAGTTCAAGGTCTGAGCTTGTCCAGCGTACTCCCTCATATATCTGGGTCATACGGACTCCTGTAGTGGTGATAATTATATTATAGAATTTGTAGCAATATTGTTGTTATCCCAAGTTGAAAAATTTTAGATATTAAAAATTGCTTTGTTATGGGTAGGTATTTTACCTACCCTACAAATTAAATCTCTAAGCGCAAAGAGCTAAAATCTTCTCAACAACTTGCGGGTTAACATCTTTATTTTCCCCCAAAGCTGTCATTCCATGCTTTTCTAAATTCTCGATAACTGCGGGAATAGTTTCTACTCCCACACCATAGTCAGATAAATGAGTGCGGACACCGACTGATTCAAAGAAATCACGAGTTTTAGTAATTGCTGCATCTATCCGTTCATCTTCTGAACCACCAACAATTTCCCAAACTCTATCTGCATATTGTAGAAGTTTTTGCCATTTGCGATCGCGTCTAATTGTCAACGTACTAGGTAACACAACCGCCAAAGTTTGAGCATGATCCATACCATGCAACGCTGTCAACTCATGACCAATCATGTGAGTTGTCCAATCTTGAGGTACACCAGCAGCAATTAATCCATTTAACGCCATTGTCGCAGACCAGACTAAATTCGCCCGTGCATCATAATCTGTAGGACTTGCTAAGGTTTTTGGACCCTCCTCAATCAGGGTTCTTAAGATTGACTCAGCCATGCGGTCTTGTAATGGTGCATTCACTGGATAAGTCAAATACTGTTCCATCACATGAGTAAAAGCATCAACAATACCATTACTAATTTGCCTGGTAGGGAGGGAGAAAGTCGTTTCTGGGTCAAGAACAGAAAATTTAGGAAAAACCAGGGGACTAGCGAAATATAACTTTTCTTGAGTTTCCGACTTGGTAATCACCGAAGTTGGGTTCATTTCCGAACCAGTTGCGGGTAAAGTCAAAACCACCCCCATAGGTAAAGCCGCAGTTATCGGTGCGCCTTTTGCTAAAATATCCCAAGGGTCGCCCACAAAAGGAACCGCAGCAGCTATAAATTTAGTCCCGTCAGCAACTGAACCACCACCTACAGCTAACAGAAAATCAATACCTTCTTTGCGTATCAACTCAACTGCTTTCATCAGAGTTTCAAAGTGGGGGTTGGGTTCAATACCACCAAACTCAAATACATTCCTTCCAGCTAAAGCAGATTTTACTTGGTCATAAACGCCATTAGCTTTAATACTCCCACCGCCATAGGTGATGAGAATTCTAGCATCTGCGGGAATTTCTGAAGCAATGTTAGCAATTTGACCTTTACCAAATAGGATTTTAACTGGATTGTAAAAAACGAAATTTTCCATGATTAGTGACACAAGGTAATTAAATTTCACCTTGAGTATTGTAATCAGATTAGTGATTTTTCGCCTGTACCTACAGAATACTATTTCAAAAAACAGATATAGTATATTGCAGGTATACGAGGTATACAAATTTGTTCCAAAGCTAGGCTACAAAAGGCTTTTATTCCTGACTCCTGACTTCTGAATTCTGCTGTAAGTTATTTACCTAACCAACACACTTAGTTGTGTTCAATTCCATTGCATCAGAAATAAAACAAGTCCCACCAAATTTATTTAAAATCTTTCTAATTTGTACCTCCACTAATGGCAATTTTTCAGGAGGAAAGAAAGCAATAATATAAATGTTATCTAGCAAGGTCATTGCTAAATCATCACTGTCTGTTCCTCCTCTACCTTTACCGACAACATTTTTAATAACCGTATGTTCAGGAACACCAGCTTTTTCTAAAGCTTCTAAAATCTTCCCAACTTCAACGTAATTAGCAAAAATTTCTACTCGTTTAACTAACTCCATAATCTCAACTCCAAAAGATATTAATTGCGTATAGATAAAAGGGTATGCCAATGATGATGTTAAAAGGAAATGTCACAGCTAAAGCAGTAGAAACGTATAGACTAGGATTAGCTTCAGGAACTGTTAGTCGCATAGCTGCTGGAACTGCAATGTAAGAAGCACTAGCGCACAACACCGAAAATAAGAGAGCATCTCCTTGGGGCATACCGATTAGTTTAGCAATAATTAAACCAACTCCGGCATTGACGATTGGTATTAATATGGCAAATAAGATTAAGAAAACGCCGGTTTTTTGCAAATCTTTGATTCTTTTTGCCGCTAGAAGTCCCATATCTAACAAGAAGAAGGTGAGGACTCCGTAAAACATATCCTGTGTAAACGGTTTTAAAGTCGTCCAACCATGTTCACCTGTGAGTAAACCCATAATCAGGCTACCAACTAGGAGAAATACGGAACTATTTAGAAATGCTTCTTGTAATACTTCCGACCAATTAAACTCTCTGTCACTTTGATCAGCAGTAAATAATTTTACTAATATCAAACCAACGACAATAGCCGGAGATTCCATCAAAGCCAGAGCTGCAACCATATAACCATCAAAGCTGATACCCAGTTGAGTCAGAAAAGAACTAGCCGTGATAAAGGTTACAGCACTAATTGAACCATAGGTAGCTGCGATCGCAGCGGCGTTGTAAGAGTCCAATTTTACCTTGAGAATAAAAAAAGTATAAATTGGAACAATGCAAGCCATTAAAATCGCCGCCAGCATAGTTAAAATCACTTCCTGGCTAATACCACTTTTTACCAGTTCCACACCACCCTTAAACCCAATCGCAAATAGCAAATACAGGGAAAACAGCTTAGGAATGGGTGCAGGAATTTCCAAATCTGACTTCAGGAAAACTGCCAACATCCCCATAAAAAAAGCTAATACAGGTGGATTCAAGATGTTGGACACAATCAAGCTGACATCCATTCCCACCACTCCTATAATTTTGTGATTAAGATTCCTTCATAAGTTTGACACGAGAGTGGCAACTATAACAGTCTATAAAAATCCAATTTGATTTATAAGAGTTTAGTAGCATAGGTATACTTAGCTATAAAACAGCAATGTTTATAATACGCTTTTAAGCGCAAGCCACTTTACCGATAGACTCCCATAGTAAAAGATGTCAACTAAGAAAGTTCATTAACAAATGAAGATATAGTTGCCACAAATTCGGCAGTTGATTCATATGGTAAAACATTGCGTCCGCTGATTTTCATGCCTCGACCTTGAGGTAAACAAGCCAGATAATCTGCCAAACGTTCATCAGGCGTTTCTTTTTTACCTTCCTTACTAATAGCTGATGCTGTATCTCCTAAAACTACTAATGTCGGTTGTTGAATGGAGGCAATATCACCACTATAATCCCGTTGCCAAAACCTAGCTAAAAAAGAAAATACAGCGTAGCGACCACCCATATTTTTAGCATCTGCTATTAAAGTATTTAACCATTGTTCATCAACAGCTTCGCTAGATGCAAACAATTTCTCAGTTGAGAAAGAAACTAAAAATTTGCGTGTACGTGCATATCGAAAAAAAGCATTCCCTAGTGGTGAATTAAAGATAGACCAAAGCAGATTTTGTTGCCATTTAGGTGCATTTTTAGTAGTTACACTCCAAGCTGTTGGACCAGAAAGTACAAGTCCTTTAATTAGATTTGGCTCTAATTTAACTAATTCAATAGCTACTGGTGATAAAGCACCTTGTGCTATTACAATCACAGGTTTTTGTACTACTGTATGTAAAAAGTGTTGTAATTGTTTTGCCCAATCGATTGGTTTATACGCCTGGCGAGGCATATCACTTTCACCACATCCCAATAAATCAGGATTATAAATAATATTTTGATGATTGGTTTGATACCATTCATGGCAAAATCGCTGCCAAAATTGCCTTGATAATCCTACCCCAATAGGATGAATTAAAAGTAAAGGAGTACAGTCAGCAGATGAATCTATGGGTTGATGTACTTCATAAGCACAGCGATAATTCTGCCAATTATAAAACTTGGTAGGAGATGCTGTAATCCCCGATGTATTGGCTATGGTAAAAGGTTGCATAATCCTAAATTCAGTATTTCTGGCTAAAAAGTTATTTGAGGATGGATTAACTTGTATCCCGCGTCTTTTATCTTTTGATTAGACACCCACGTATTATATGGGCGGTTACTCTTGTTTGTTGCATCCCATATTACATTAGGTAAATTATGTTTTGTTAGCACATTATCAATTAGTTCTCGACTTGTGAGATGTGAATCATCTACTAGATTATAAATACCTTGTAAGCGATGGTTACGTGCAAATTCTATAGCGCCAACAATATCATCTCGGTGAATCCAATTTGTGATTTCTTCACCATTACCAGCACGAGTTGTACCAGCTACTCGTCCAAATATTTTCACCAATTCTCTACCAGGCCCATAAATCCCTCCCAAACGTAAGATACAAACACGGAGGTTTTCATTATCTGCTGATAGTAAAACATCTTCGGTTTTGCGAAGAATTTGAGCATTCAAATTAGGTGGTGCTGGTGGTGTTTCTTCATCTACCCAAACACCATTTCTATCTCCGTATACTGAATAACTTCCTGTATATATCAATTGATGAATATGGGGAGAATGTCGCAATACAGAAACTAAGGTTTTGGCAGTTTGCAGATAAGTTTCTTCATAGGTATTTCCACTTTTTGCACCTAGACTTAATATGACGACATCTTGATTTTTTAATACTGAGGTTAGAGATTCTAAATCATTACCTTGGGTGACTATAACTTTTTGAGCTACAGCCTTCAAATCAGATACACGCTCAGGAGTAGTTGTGGTTGCAGTGATGATAAAATTTTTATTTTCCTGCCAATATTGAGAAACTGCATAACCAACATAACCACAACCAATTATTGCTATATTCATGACGATCTAAACAAAAAATTAAATTACTTTCCAGATTACATTTGCAAAAAGCGAGATTACAAGAGTTTATAACTAAATGATTGTCGCTATTTTCCAGTTTAAATTTAAAAATTCCAACTTAAGTAGTCTGTTTGGAAAATTTTAGACACCTGTAAAGTAGCTTCTCTCAGAATATTTTCAACTTTCTGTTACATATGATACCTTTATTGGGAAACTTGTGTTCTCAGGAATATTACGAAGTTTCCCATATTGCAGGTACGTCAACTTAGTTATTTATGTTTTTGATAACTAAGGTCGAGATCAGCCATGAATTACGCCATCTGGCATAATAGCCCCAGCCAAGTTAGCACCAATCAGTTTCACTAGTAGACGCTCACCTGAGCGAATTCTAGCACCAGTCAAGTCTGCACCCCGCAAGTCTGCACCGCTGAGATCCGCACCAATCAAATTAGCCGAGCGTAAATTTGCTTCTCTCATATCTGCTAACAGCAGGTTAGCTCTAAACAAATTAGCTTCCGATAAATCCGCACCTCTGAGATTAACTTTGTGCATAAAAGTGTCACTGAGATTAGAACCGCTTAAATTTGCATAGCTTAGGTTTCTACCAGATAAATCTCTGTTACTTAAATTAGCGCGACTAAAATCTTTTCCACTCAAGTCTGGATTTTGATTGGGTTGTTGATAGTTTGTTTGTGGTTGTTGATAGTAAGTAGAGGATGGTTTTTTTTGTTGGGTTGGTCTAGAATTTGCAGTTTGAGACCTATCGTTTAAAGAACGTAATTTTTCACGAGCTTCATTAAAGGCTTTGAGTTTGTCTTGAGCTTTTTGTTGTAAACGGTGGTTGTCTTTAGGGAGGCGATCAGGATGCCAAACAAACACTAAATCTTTGTAAGCCTGGTTGATCTCTTCTAGTGTTGCTCCAGGCTCTAATTCTAAGATTCTGTAGTATCGCTCCAGTTCGCTCATACGATGTGTTGATGGAAAATCAAATAATAATTAAATTAATTATGAGTGATATCGCTATATGTTGAGTATAACGATTCATTGAGTTGGCTTCCGCACTCATACGGAAAATTGCGAACTGACGGCTGAGGTAGAAATTTTCCTGATGGTTAATCCCCAATCCCTAATGTCTTGTATTTTATAAATTTTACGTCAGTTATTTCTAAAATTCTACTATAGTTCTCTGAAATCTTGCGGTGATGCCTACAACTACCAAAGATATCGCTCCATTTATGATCAAATAGTGAATGAATCTAATTTTTTTGCCGCCACGCTTTTGCTCAAGTTTACAAAGAGCAGATGGCAACATGAAAACCCTACATCTTTAGCCCATAAAGTATCAAATAGCGATGCCTATGGCTACCAAAGGTATCACATTATAGATTTAAAAATTCACCTTGTTACACTATTTCTCCAGCGATTGATGGCTCGGAAATATGCCTCAATCGGAATTTGATAAACTTCAATAAAAATCCAAACTATAATTGATAAATGTAACAAAAATGTGAGTAATGTCCAGATATATGGTAGCCACGAAAGAGGTACATCAGGATTTGGAGGAAAATAATAAGCTGCTAGGCCAATTAAGATAGTTGGTAAAATGACAAAAGCCATTGCTGCTAACACGTAACCCCAACCTAATTCAACACCTTCTAGTTGGGCTTCTGTCCACTTAAAGCCATTCCATTGCCAAACCAGTGGAGGTTGTCTAGAAGGCATCTTGATTTGCTGTATTTCCAAATTGACGGTAAAAATTTCTTGGCAAAAGTTACAAGACATTGCTTCCATTAATGGCATAGGGGAAATTTTACCGACTCTACAAACAGGGCATGGGAAATCTTCTTGAAAATTTAAAGCTGTGGATAAAGTTTGAGAACTAGGCATAATTAAACTACTACTTCTAACAAAATTGATTTTATTTATAATAAATCAACTAAAAATCATAAATTGTCAGATTTTTCACTATTCTTTTGATTGAGTTTCCTATTGGAAACGTCTCAATGAACTTCAATTACTAGCATCAGGGAATTTATACTTAATAATACACAAGATAAAGAGCTTTAGAGAACTCTACAAAAAAGATGAACTGCTTGCAGCAGCGCTTCGCTATCCAATTTGTGAAATCAAAATGATTTTTCCTCCCCCTGCTCCCTGCCTCCCTGCCTGTACAAATACGGGATATTTTTTTATTTGGAAGTCTCTTATGTCTGGGTTTTACAAGGTATTTCAATCCAAAATTCTGCGCCTTTTCCTTCTTGGGATACATACTTCAATATTCCACCATGTTTATCAACTATAATTTGATAACTAATAGATAATCCCAAACCTTGCCCTCTGCCTACAGGCTTAGTTGTAAAAAATGGATCAAATATTTGTTTACTAATAGATTCAGGTATACCTAGTCCATTATCTGCAATTCTGACGACAGCAAATCCTGAGTGAACATACTTAGTCTGAATGCTGATTTTGAGTTCATGCTTTTGTCCAGGTTGCATAACAAATGACTCCTGTAGAGAATCAATAGCATTACTAAGTAAATGCATAAAAACTTGGTTTAAGTGTGCTGGATAGCATTCTACTGATGGAAGTTCACCATATTCTTTAATAACTTCTATTTTCGGAAAATCTCCCTTTGCTTCCAGTCTATGCTGTAAAAATAATAATGTGCTATCAATACCTGTGGTTATATTCACTGATTTTTTTTCAGCTTCGTCTATCCGACAAAAGTTCCGCAGCGACAGCACAATTTCACGAATGCGCTGAGTACCAACTTTCATAGAGCTAAGGATTTTAAATAAGTCTTCATTCAAAAAACCAAAATCAATAGCATCGGTTTTCTGCTGGATATGAGAACTTGGATGGGGATAATTTTCTTGATACAAACTTAATAAATCTAATAAATCTCGGACATTATCATCTACGTGTTTGAGATTGCCATAAATAAAGTTAGCAGGATTATTAATTTCATGGGCAATACCTGTAATCAAGGGAACTAAACTAGACATTTTTTCGGCATGAATCAGTTGTGTTTGAGTTCTTCTTAACTTATTTACAGTACTAGAAAGCTCTTGATTGCTGATGCGTAGTTCATCTTCAATTATTTGACGCTTGACAATATTTTTTTCTAACTGCATTAAATTAATTCTCAGTTCCATTTGTGTGAGAACTTGACGACCTAATCTTCTCATTGCTGTAATTTGTTCTGGATTCAGAATGTGCGGTTTTTGGTCAATAGCGCACAAAGTTCCCAAAGCCAAACCATCAGATGTCACTAGAGGTGTGCCTGCATAAAACCGAATATTAGGGTCTTCTGTCACTAATGGATTATCATAAAAACGCCCATCTTCAAGGGCATTTGGTACTATTAGCATTTCCTCTGGTTGGAGAATAGCATGGGCGCAAAATGATATATTTTTAGGAGTTTCTGTTACTTCTAAACCAATTTTTGATTTGAACCATTGTCGATGGTCATCTATTAAGCTGATCAAGGCAATGGGAGTTTTACAAATATATGCGGCTAAAGCAGTTAAATCATCAAAGCCTTGTTCTTCAGCGGTATCAAGAATTTGGTATTTTTCTAGTGCTTTTAGCCTCTCTGCTTCATTGGATGGTAATGGAGCTACTTTCATTGAGTGAATATAATAATGTTGGTATTAAGTTCTGAGATATTAATCTATTGTTGGCCAAATTATGTAAATTTTTGGTAAATACTTACGCAGAAATATCTAGCTATTTTTGAACAAGAATGTAATTGCTGTATTTTATAACTGTTGTTATTTGCCTGTTAATATTCTTTTCTCCTAACTATATAATTAATTTATTTTACACGACTGTAGGGAAACATGAATTTTCCATACAGAGGATTTTGGATAAGGCATGATTATTTTTCAGAGATGTTTAATATTCTTTCAGTAAATACAGGTAACAGTGCAGAGTAAATAATTACAAAATGCTTTTTAAATGTTCTTATACTAAACACGGGTTAAAAATGTCATTTTGATAGCGTTCATGTAGTGTGCCGTAGGCATAGCGTGGCGTTAGCCATACGAAGTGTATCCCTTACGGGAGCCGTAGGCTCTAGAATCTCCGAGATACTTCACTTCGTTCAGTAGGACATAAGTCCAGATTTCACCCGTTTGCAGTATAACTCGCTTATAGACGCAGTTAAGACTAAGTTATCCAAGATAATAGTGATTTGACACTCCCCTGGCTAAAGCGTCTCGCTAGAGAGGGGATTCTTAAGACCAAATAAATAATCTTAACGGCGATATCAAAACGCCTCTACTGATTCCACTAAGATTTAACCCTAGCTTTACCGCTACTTTTCTGAAAATATTGGCTGCGCCGTTACAGTCTGCATTTATTGTTGTACCATCTTGAGAACGATACAAACCACGGCTAACTCTTTGACCTGACTCTTTCCACCACTCGGGTTTTTCACCGTATTTAGGTAGAATATCATTGTCCAAGAATGATGCCTTTGATGTATAAGATTCTTCAGTTTCTACAAACTTAATACTGTATTGTTCACACAGTTGAGCAATGCGGTCTTTAAGTCGTGCTGTGGGGATTTGAACAAACTTTTGATTAGTTTTAGAGCCAAGATTGATAGTATCTTTATGTCCTGTATTCCAACCAAAAACTATAGTTCCAATCTGGTTTTCCAGACAATGATTTATAACTATTCGAGCCGATTTATTTATGGCATCACGTATTTGTCGGTTACGCTTTTCAGTTATTGATGCTAATTGCTGAGACCAAAAACCTGGAGGTTGATTTTCTTTTAAAACTGAAACTCGCTTGTTGTACCATTGGTTCATTGATTTTAATTTGCGTCCGTCAATTAAAAACGACGTGCCAACATTGCTGATGCAGGTTAGCCAATTATTTAAACCGTGGTCAATTGATAAAACATTATCAATATTTACGTCAGCTTTTAAAGGAGATATTTTGTAAACTAGCTCTAAATAGAACTGATTATTCCTTGGTAGTATCCGATATTCTTGAATGTTTTTGTGTTCTAGGTTTGAGGGCATGGGAATATAGAAAGCGTCAAGTCCAAACCAAATTTTTACTTTACTGCCCAATGGAAATCTTAAATTTCCGTCTTTTAATTTAACAGCTTGCCCAGGGAAAGTCACGAGATTAAAACCACCTTTTCTATATCCAGGTAACTTAGATTTTTGGGTTAAAGTTCCTTTTTTAATACTTTTTATAAGTCCGACATAAGACTTGAATGACTCCGCAACTGTTGTTAAACATTGCTGTGCGACTTGAGAATACATTGAGCTACAATGTGGATTGTTTCTTAACTCACGGTGCAAATCAAATTTACCAGGAATTTTCCCAGTTTTCCAGAATAATTGTCTAGCATAGTATGTTCCACAATTTGCAAGTTTTACAGACTCACTACACAAAAACTCTAAAACTCCTTTCAATGCTGAGTTCGGATTAATTCTAACTTGTTGACAACCATACATTTGTTTTACCTGCTTCTGTATATGTTAACATAAATGCACAAATAATTTTAGTGCTTTATGAAAACAAAATCATTAACAATTCGGTTATCTGAACGTAGAAGATATAAATTAGAGTTATACGCTGCTGAGAATGACAGAACAATAACTAGTTTATTAGAAGAGTGGATAGACAACCTGAAATTAAAAGACAATGCAGGCTAAAGCCTGCCACTAGCTTTCATCCCTGACTTAAAAGATGTTCATTCTTCAAAACCAAAAAGTTTTGAAGAATTCACTTCAGGGCTTTCAGCATTTCCCTTGTAATTACACAATGCTGAGTTAAACTTGCAAGCAAGTTAATGCAAAATATTAATTGGCGGATCTTCGGTTTGGGCATTACTCACAATGGAACACTGGCAATTTCTGATACAGAAACAGGGCGATCGCGCTTGGCAACCCCTGGAATCGCCTACTCTGAAAATTTTAGCAGGTAAATACAGGGTTTTGGCTCGTTCACACCTTCCCAATATAGATGTAGAAGTGCGGGTAACTCACTCCTCAATCCAGGCAGTTCCACCCAAACGGCGAATTTTTAAACGTTTGCGTCGCACTAATGCAGATGGGCTGATGGCTGTAATTCCCTTTACTGAACTGAAACCGGGAATTTGGGAATTACGATGTTCAGCCGACTTAATGACAGATATGCTAGGTAAATCCTGGCAATATAGTCTGCTGATCAAAGTCTCTCCACAAGAAGACAGTAACCAACCAAATCTAAGTAGTGGTGATGAGTTTGATAATGAACTCGAGGTATTACTGACTCAAGAAGATCAAACCGAAGAAGATATAATTATTAATCAGCCTGTCAGCCCAGTTTGGTTCAAAGGTGAGACAGCAGAACAACTTTTACAAAGTTTAATAGATTTAGCTTTACCCAACTCGGAATCCTTGGAGGAAGAGCAAACATCTGAGGATTGGCTGTCGATATCCCCACCATCACCACTGAAATTATCTCTGGAAAGGGACACATACATTACTGCTTGGGGAAAAACTCTGACAGTGAATGGGGATGTGGAACTGGCTCAAACTGGTCATCTGGAAGATGAAATATTCTCAATAACCAGTCTTAATCAGCTACAGCTATTGATCGAATTGCGATCGCCCTCAGAATCACAAGTCTTAACTCAAGTCAGACAAACTTTAAAAAATAAAATCCTGCCTTTTACATTCAGTACCGCCATTAATATTCCTACTGAGTGTGAATCGAAGTTAATTTTGGCAGATATTAGTTTATACGGTGCAATTACAGATGGTGGTGAAGTCATATTCTTGGCCAACCATGCTTTCACAATTACAGCAGATGTCACAGAATTACTGGCAATTTCTTTACCAAAATCTAGTCCACCAGACTTGCCATCTGCAAGCACCGAAATCCAAACTCAAGCTGAGACAAAGCCAGAACCACCAGTTAGCGTTGGCTTGGAACTTTTCAATCTCGTCAAAACTCCCAAATTAGCTCAGTTTCATAGTTTAAAGTCTTCTGCCAACAAACAGCTGCCACCCAGAATTAAACCAGTAATTGTCTTAGGTGGTTTTTCGCCAGAATTACCGAATTTGCCTCGAATTCACAAAAATTTAATGGCAGAATCGCTCAAATCTGAAGGTAGTATCAAGACACCGCCTCAGATATCCCCAATTAATCTGGAAAAGTTGGTGATTAAACAGGTTAAAACAACTTTGCCTTTTTTGAAAAGGTTAAAACCTGCTCCAGTTCAGGAAGAAGAACCTCAAGTCCATTCGTCAGATATCTTAGAAACTCAATTATCTGAAGTTGAAAATACATCGGAATTTCGGCTCAATAATGCAGAATATGAGGATGAATCCGCTGAATTTAGAGAAAATGTTCCTGCTCAATCTCCTACTTTGTCCAGTGAGGAATTAATCACAGCGAAGACTCCAGAAACATCTCCCCTGATTCAAAAATGGATGCATAGCCAAGGCTACTTGAGTGAAAGTGTCAATTTGGAAGCCGCAGAAGATGATACTAATGAGTTGAATGAGCAGCCACTTTTAATTCTGAATGCAGAAAATCCCTCTGTTGAGATGGATGCACAGGAAGATGATATTGAAGAAAATCTGGCTATAAATACTCGTGAAACAGGAGAGACACCAGAAGAAATAGTGCAGCCAATTCAGATTTTACCTACTGTGTTGTCCCAAGAAATAGTTTTAGATGATACATATATTAGTTTGAGCAGTCAGGATAACAATCAGTCTCCTCTCCAACCAGATCCACCACTAGTAGATTTATCGAGTTCTCTTCAAGAATCTTTACCAACACCCCAACTGTTTTTACCAAATGGTGAATTGCTGGCGGGAACGTCGATAAAAGTGCGTTTAGAATTGTCTGCGGTGTCGTCAGCGGTGGTGGTTAAGTTGTGGGTTGAAGATTATCAAACTCGCGGTTTACTAGACGGGCCTCATCTACTCAAAGATTTGCGACCTACCCCTTGGGGAAATTGGGAAGCGATAACTCAATTAATTGTGCCTTTCGGCTGTGTAGAAATCCGTGTAGGAGCGATCGCACTCGACCTGAATACTCAACAGGAAAGTGGTAAAGTCACCGTCGTCAAAACCGTTATTCCCCCCGATTTGCCAAATATAGAACTAGATGACTTACTGGGAATTTGACCTCTCTGTTAAAAATCTTGATAATTTGCAAAAACAGGCAGAATTTTGCAGTAAGCTCCTAAGTGAATTGTAGTGTGACTTCAGAGGACTTTTTACTATGTCAAGTTCATTTTTGCCCTCTATCTTGGCCTATTCTTCATTCTTGCCTTCTATTTTCGTACCTCTGACTGGTCTAGTTTTGCCAGCAGTAATCTTCGCATTTTTGTTTTCATATATTGAACGCGAAGATATCGCTTAATTAGGTACTGCGGATTGGGGACACTTCAGCGTAGCTCAGTGACCACTGGGGAAGTCATTTTTCCAATCACCAATCCCCAATTACCAATTTATACTTGAAAAACCGCCTATCTCATTGAGAAGGGCGGTTTTTTGATGTCGGTTTTTAACCAAAAATTCGGTTAAGGTTCACATTACAGTGAAGAACCGAGTCCGGCGTAGGCTCCATAAAAGAAAATACCTACAACAGTAATGACACCTAAACCTGCGATCGTAGCGACGACCCACAGGGGAATTCTTCCACTTCCTGACACAGTTTTCTCCTCCCTTACAAAAATCAACAGAAATTAGCAGCCACAGATCCAGTTAGTTAAAGAAGTAACTGGAAAACAGAATTCCTAGAACGAAAATCAATAGCAGTCCTAGATACAGAGAGGTACGGTTTAATTCAACCGGTTGTTGATTAGGATTAGGCGATCTTTCCATGAGTTGCTCCTAGCGTTGAATAAACTGCATTGCGGCGATCGCTCCCAAGAAGAAGACAGTTGGCACACCTAGAGTGTGAACTGCAAGCCATCTGACCGTAAAAATTGGATAGGTAACTGGTTGATTGATGTTATTGCCGCTAGTCATGATTTCAAATTACTTTCCGATAAATGTTTCTACTTGCTTTTTAGCTTCAAAACGGTTCTTCACAATAGGCACTTCTTGTCGTACCTGTGTGAAATAATCGTTGGGACGGGGTGTGCCAAACACATCATAAGCCAGTCCAGTGCTGACAAATAGCCAACCAGCAACAAATAAAGCTGGAATGGTGATGCTATGGATTACCCAGTAACGAATGCTGGTGATAATATCCGAAAACGGACGCTCTCCGGTGGTACCTGACATTTAGATCACTACCTTCTCAAAAACTACTATTGAGTTTATTATCCTACAAAGTTTAGAAAGAGTTACAACTTGCAACGTTCTTCTCAGAAATCTCTTTTGGATAAATTTTTAAACGAGCCTTTCAGGAGAGTCGAGAGTCGAGAGTTGAGTACCGAGTACCGAGTCATGAGTATCGAGTCTTGAGTAATCTGAGATTATTGCCCTTTTTACTCAGTACTCATTACTCAATTACTATTTAAGCTGCATTGGGGTTGTATTTGAGCAAAACACCGTGATCACCGATCACAAAGCCTTGTTCAGGATTGAGAAACACAATCTTATACAAGTTACCTGCAACTCCTTCCACCTCACGGTCTTTTTCCCAAGTTTTACCACCGTCGGTACTGCGTAGTAGATTACCGCTACCACCACCAATCCAAATTTCATTGGGTGTGCGATATGCCAAATCTAGTAAACCCCAACTAGTGGCTAACTCTGGATATTCTACATCTAGCCACTCATCTGGGTTAGTCAAATCGCTAAATTGAACTTGACCACCCCGTGCTAATAACCATAGTTGGCCATTATCAGCAAAGCCCATATTTTCTACACGTCTAGAACTGAGACGGTTATGGGGTTCCCAAGCAGCTTGTCCTGGTTCCCAAACAGAGTAAAAACTACCTTTGGCAGAAACAGCAATATACTTACCATCAGGCGATCGCTCTAAGTTTCTCACTACACCAACGGCTGCTTCAACTTGAGCTTTCCAGTTTTTACCGCCATCTGTAGTTTGATAGATAGCACCGACATCAGTAGCCATTTCTGCTGTATTTTCAGCCAAAGCTGCGATCGCAATTGGGCTACCTGGTAGCTTTTCGGTTAAAGGAATACGTGACCAAGACTTGCCTTCATCAGTAGTATGTAGCAACAGCGAAGGCTCTCCCGCAATCCAGCCTTCATTCCCACTAAAACTGACTGAGTTAAAGCGATACCTTTCATCATCCAGTTCCAGTTTTAGAGGCTGCCAAGTATCTCCACCATCATTAGTTTCCAATAAAGTGGCACTACTACCGACTAAATAACCATGCTGGGGATTACCAGTAAAGCCAATATCCAACAGTTTTGCTTCTGTTGGCACATTAATAACTTGCCAGGGATTAGAGCTGATTGAGGGAACTTTGCTACAGCCGATACAGGCGATGACTACTATTAACGCGGCAAATATTCGTTGCCAACTTCTCAAAATTGAATGCATCAGTATTTCTTAGTGTTTTGTAAATTTTTGTAGGATGTCTATAAAAACCGGGTCTTATTGTAAGCCGTAAAGACTAATAAAAAACAAGAATCCAAGCGCCAAAGCACCGAAAATCAAAATGTTCTTTTGGGTTGGTGTCAGCGTATTAACACCTAAACCGTAACCTAAATTTTCTTTGAAACCAGATGCTGTACCCGCAGGCCCAATGTTAGCGAAAGCTACCTTTTTGGCATTACAAACTGGACAGCGCCAATTTGTAGGTAGTTCTGCAAACAGTGTGCCAGCATGAATATCATTCTTGTCGTCTCCTTTTTCCGGTTCATAAACGTAACCGCAAGAGCGACACTCGTATCTATCTAACACTGGAGTTTCAATAGCTTCTTCAGCTTGTTCGCTCATGGCTATAGCCTCCCAGAGGGAAATCTTAAATATACGTTACAAATTATGACATATTTGTTAGGCTTTTCTATCGCCTACTAATTTGATATGTCTACTCTCATTCACGATCGCGTTCAAGCAGCACGTCAGGGAACTAATCCAACTGTAATTTGCCGTGTTGGATCAGGTTGGGTAGTACTTGGAGATGTCCAGTTTTTGCGGGGTTACTCTCTCTTACTACCCGATCCTGTGGTTCCAGACCTAAATGCTTTAACAATGGATCAGCGTCTAAACTTCTTGCGAGACATGACATTATTGGGAGATGCACTGCTTGAAGTCACTGGTGCTACTCGCATCAATTACGAAATTTTAGGTAACAGTGAAGCAGCACTACACGCCCATGTTTTTCCAAGATATGCGATCGAGCCAGAGGAGAAGCGACGAAAGCCAGTATGGTTTTATGATTGGAAAAACGCGACTCCATTCAATTTAGAACGGGATAGTCCATTGATGTTTGAAATAGCTGAGTCCATCAAACGTCATCAGAAAACTGCGGTAGGCGATTCTACGGTTTAACTTAGCTGATTTCGACTTGATTCCCATCCCAGAATCATCGTTTTACGTTCTAATCCCCACCTATAACCGCCCATCTCACCCGATTCTCGAATTACTCGATGACAGGGAATTAAGTATGCGACTGGATTACTGCCAATTGCGTTACCTACGGCTCTAGCAGCAGTGGGACGATCAATTGATGCGGCTAAACTTTGATAGGTGGTAATACCTCCCCAGGGAAGTCTTAGTAGCGATCGCCAAGCTTGAATTTGAAAGTTAGTTCCTTTAACGTGAATAATTAATGGAGAACTATTGTCTGCAACTGGTTGGAAGATGCGAGTGATAGTTTCTTTTGTCACTTGCTGATCATGAATGATTTCTGCATTTTTCCATTCTGTACGCAGGTTATTTTCAGCAATTTCTTCATCTTTTGCATTCAGGAAATGAAGATTGCAGATACCACGTACTGTTTTGGCAATGAGACAATCACCAAAAGGGGTTTCATGAATCCCATACCAAATCTTCAAGCCCGCTCCCCCGTTCTTAAATTCACCGGGTGACATGGCTTCTAGCTTCACAAATAGATCGTGTAAACGTCCTGGACTTGATAACCCCACATCCATAGTCAGATTTAAAAGGCTCTTAGTCTCAACGATTTTTGATTTTGCGTACTCAACTGTGAGATATTGCCAGAAACGCTTGGGACTGATTCCTGCCCATTTCGTAAATAAACGCTGAAAATGATACTCGCTCAGATGTACGTGCTGGGCGACAGTTTCCAAGTCAGGCTGGTGCAGATAATTTTTTTGCATAAATGCGATCGCTCTCGCAATGCATTCATAGCTTTCTCTATTGTAACTATTAGTAGCTTCTATCGAGGAATTCATATTGTTAATCTATTCTACCCATTCCTCAATTTAGGGACTTACGGCGCTTCAATACCACCCACTTCTTGCTATTCATAGAAACTGCATGAGCATTTTTAGACTAATTGCCAATTCAATCAACACCCTACCCTCAGTGTGTCTAATTCCACGATTTCAGAAAGCCGGGAAAGATATAATAATGTAAGAGAAAATTATCCATTTCAATTACACCATCAGCGGTAGATATCCATTGTGTTTGTCCTTAGCGGTTACGAATACCTTCTAGGCTTCTTCCTCCTTTGTAGCCTAGTACCAGCCCTGGCGCTCTCAGCGTCCAAGCTCCTCAGACCTAGTAGCTTCAGCCC
The DNA here is from genome assembly GCF_051781005.1 of Anabaena sp. WFMT. Taxonomy (NCBI): domain Bacteria; kingdom Bacillati; phylum Cyanobacteriota; class Cyanophyceae; order Nostocales; family Nostocaceae; genus Anabaena; species Anabaena sp. WFMT. Next base: position 22,426 of record NZ_JBPWOA010000029.1, read on the forward strand.
GGAACGGCGCACCACTTATGAATCTGGCATGGAACCCATTGGCGGAGCCTGGATTCAATTCAACATTCGCTACTATATGTTTGCGCTGGTTTTTGTAGTTTTTGACGTGGAAACTGTATTCTTGTATCCTTGGGCAGTTGCTTTCCACCGTTTAGGTTTATTGGCGTTTATTGAAGCGTTAATTTTTATTGCGATTCTCGTAATCGCCTTAGTTTACGCATGGCGTAAAGGAGCATTGGAATGGTCTTAAATTCTAACATAACCACCCAGGACAAAGAGCGAATCATCAACCCGGTTGAGCGTCCTACAGTTACTCAAGAACTGTCAGAAAACGTGATTTTAACCACGGTTGATGACCTCTACAATTGGGCGCGACTTTCTAGTTTGTGGCCTTTGCTGTTTGGGACAGCTTGCTGCTTCATCGAATTTGCAGCTTTAATTGGCTCTCGCTTTGATTTTGACCGTTTTGGTCTAATTCCCCGTTCTAGCCCCCGGCAAGCTGATTTAATTATCACTGCTGGTACAATTACCATGAAGATGGCTCCTCAATTGGTGCGTCTTTATGAACAAATGCCCGAACCCAAGTATGTAATTGCTATGGGTGCTTGTACAATTACTGGCGGAATGTTCAGCGTTGACTCTCCTAGTGCTGTGCGCGGAGTTGATAAGCTGATTCCGGTGGATGTGTATTTACCTGGTTGTCCTCCTCGTCCTGAAGCGATTATTGATGCAATTATTAAGTTGCGGAAAAAAATTGCTAATGATTCCATGCAAGAACGGGGTCAAATTAAACAAACTCACCGTTACTACAGCACGACTCATAACTTGAAACCAGTACCAGAAATTTTAACTGGTAAGTATATGCAGTCAGATACCCGCTTTACTCCACCGAAGGAATTGACGGAAGCAATGGGTATGCCCATACCACCTGCGCTACTGACAACAAAGACAAAGGAGGCGGAAAAGCGTGGCTGAAGAAGAATCTAAATTAGTTCCTGCGGCTGAAGAAGCTATAGTTCCAGCAGGTCAGGTTTCCCAGTGGTTGACAGAAAATGGTTTTGACCATGAATCTTTAGCCCCAGATGTGAACGGGGTGGAGATTATTAAGGTAGCACCTGATTTCTTGCTTCCTACCGCTACAGCTTTGTACGCCTACGGGTTTAATTATCTCCAGTTTCAGGGAGGTATTGACTTGGGGCCAGGACAAGATTTGGTTAGTGTCTATCATTTGGTGAAGGTAAGTGATAATGCTGATAAGCCGGCAGAAGTCCGGGTGAAGGTGTTCTTACCTAGAGAAAATCCCTCTGTACCTTCAGTCTACTGGATTTGGAAGACTGCGGACTGGCAAGAGCGTGAGTCTTACGATATGCTTGGCATTATCTATGAAGGTCATCCTAATTTAAAGCGGATTTTGATGCCGGAAGATTGGGTAGGTTGGCCTTTGCGTAAGGATTACATCTCGCCTGATTTCTATGAGTTGCAAGATGCTTATTAGGTAGTGCTGAGTTTTAATCTGTGATTTACCCCTTTCCGGTGGCGGAGAGGGGTATTGTTTTTAACGCAGAGGAACGCGGAGGTAAGCGCAGAGGTTCGCGGAGGAGTAAATACTCCTTTTGTGGTGAGAGAATCGAAATATTGATGATTAACTTGAGAGACTTTATAAACTATGGCTGAATTACCCAAAACCCTAGAAGATGCGATCGCACAATCCCGTGAAGCTGTAAAATCGGCTTTAGCTGATGGTATGACTCGCATTCAGGTTGATTTTCTGTTTCCTGAACTCAAATTTATGCCGGTGGCGGAACAGTTTATACCTCTGTTCGCTGAATATGAATCCCGGCTGAAAATCTTTTTTGCAGATGCTGGTGCAGCCGCTTTAGCCCGTCGAGATTGGGCAGATTCACCATTTAAAGTTGAAGATATCGGTACAGGTAGAACTGCATCTTTAGAAACCAAAATTCAGCCAGAAGATGAAATTTTCCTCTTTATCGCTCCCACTTCTGTAGAAGTGCCACAATTAGAAAAACTGTGTGAAATCATAGGCACACGTCCATTTATTTTATTAAACCCCCGTTTAGAAGATTCCGGTGTGGTAGGTATCGGTTATGCGGCTAGAGAAACCCGCAGACGTTTTATTAGCACAATTGAATCTTGTTATTATCTGCGTCCTGTTGATGATGAATCTGCCCTGTTTCGTTGCTACCCTGGAGATTGGGAAGTATGGCTAGAAACCAACGACGAATATCAAAAAATTGCCGAATTACCTAAACGTCCTTCTGGTGATGAAATAGATGTAATTCTCATGAAAGGACAACCGCAAACCACCACCGACGGAACACCCGTAAAAAAAGCTAGTGTATTCAAGAGTTTGCAACGGTTTATCAAGGCTTTGAGTAGTTAAATTCAGTGGAAATAGTAGAGATGTTTCATGAAACGTCTCTACTGCAAAAGGTGTATTTAATGTTGTGGGATTCATACTATAAACAGGAGAAATAGACAGTATTTCTGGCAACGGGTTCTTGTCAAGTATTATGCTATTTAATACAAAAATTCAATACGAAAAACCCAGTTAATGGACAAAACACCAATTACTCTTTATAGACAAGGTAATTCTAATTCCCCCAGAATGGATAATGTCCGCCCTGATAAGGATATTGCTTGCTATGATCAAGATGGTCAAGTTTAGTGAATCTGTCAGATCATACCTGGAAACCCAATTACAAGAAACGGTTAATGATGCTGTATCTGATCCGTTAATTGGCTTATTTGCAGCCACACCTGATTTAGCTATTAATTCCGAACGCTGCGCGAACGCTATCGCTCTCCCAATCAACATCCTAAACAGCGATCACTCACAACTCCCCCAATTTTAAGCGATCGCTCTCCCAAGCAATATCCTAAACAGCGATCGCACTCGTAATATTAATGATGTTGGTTTCTCATCTGTTGAAGTAACGGAATCTGTGAAAGTTTTGTAAAGGGTAAACAAAACTGAAGCACACTAATTACTCATTTATCATAGTGATAATATATCAGAGGTTTCATTTGAAGATTATTTTTCAAGAATTATCCAAATGCTACAGTTACTGAAAAAGCGCTTACATTTGGCTTTCACGACATCAATCAATGCCGATCAACTAAAGCGTATACTGCCACCTCTGTTTGGACTGATAGCTTTGTTGTTAATCATAGGGTTTAAAACTGACTTTTTGAAAATCAGGTTAATTAGTAAAACATGGATAGAAATTATCAAAATAACAATAATTTCTTTAATTGTTCCGTCATTAAGTGAGGAAATATTTTTTCGAGTTTTATTTTTGCCTCACCCTTCTGAAAATCCGTCTACAAAATCTCAGATTATCTGGGGACTTGTCAGTGTGATCCTTTTTATTATTTACCATCCATTTCAGGGTATGACATGGAACCATTCTGGACAGGATGTATTTATCAACCCAATTTTTTTGAGCCTAGCTAGTTTGTTAGGGGTAGTTTGTACAATTACATATTTAAAAACTGGCTCAATTTTGCTATCAGTAATAATACATTGGCTGGCAGTAGTAATTTGGTTGGTTATGTTAGATGGTTTGTCAAAATTTATTCTGTATTAGAAATATTTTTATTTTAATAATTTTGGCTCTAACAAAGAATCTGTAATTTCAGGATTGAATTTTGTAGATTCTTTTCCGTATATTAACGTCAGCATACCAGCAACATCTCTAGCTTTCATAATATATTTAGAAGGATCTGAAGAATATTCTTTCTCAAAACCACGTAGTTCATTTATATATTTATTTAGCTCTGCTATGGAATTTGGAGATATTGTATTTCCAAAAATGTATACAACATTGCTTAGACCAAGAAGATTTAGAAATCCTTCTGGAAGTTTAAATTCAGTTAGGACACGAAGTCCGCTTATTGTCAACGTAATTCCAACAATAAAGCTAAAAAGCAAGAGTTGATACTTGTAAACATCAAAGCTGCCATTAGTATTGATCAAATCTTTCCAATTTGCATTTTTTGACTGATTAGAATCATTTAGATATCCTTGAATGCGTAACCAAGCCAAGTTATCAAGTGATAATCGATTTGCAGAAACATCTATTCCCATTGAAAGAATCTTGGCAGTACCACTGATTCCAAGAAGCCATAATATATCTTCTGAAATAGCACTTAATTGACCAGTTCTCAATAGGACATGAATTAGTAAGCCAAATACAATTAAAGTAAACCATGTAATTTGTAAATTAGAAATACTAGCCTTCCCAGACTTTTCTGTTGTGAATGTTACCAGGTCTAAGTATTTAATTATTTGCAGGAAAAATTCTCTTATTCTTTGTGGGGAATGTTTTTTTGCGAATTTAACATGATCTATATTTTGAGAATTATAAATGGATTTATCTATAGAGGTTTTCAAATTATACACAGGGATAGCTGCAACCAAGTAAATAACAATAAGCAGAGCAATTGAACCAATAAAAGAAAGTGGCCAAGAACTAATCTTTACATCTTGCAAAATATAAAAATTTGGAGAAGCTACTTGATATTTTCCAGTTGCTTCATCAAATGGTATAGATATAAGTTCAAAACTTTTCTCTATGTTAAAGTTTTTCCATCCTATTTTAGGAGTTTTAATTGTTAAGATTGTTTTCCCTTCAGAAGAATTCTTTGCTGTTAATACTTCAATATCCTTTTCATCGATTCTGGCACAAAAAACTGTACCTTCCTTTGTGGGCTTTGAAATTTTAATATCTATGGTTTCACCATCAGGAATTATGGGTGATGTAGTTTCTATAAGTATTGAGTTTAAGGTCGGACGACCTTTTTTTGCAATTTCTTGAAAATCGACCTGCTGGCACAAGGGATTTTGGTTTATGGGAGATATAATTTCCTGTGCGTTCAAAATGCTAGATGTAAAAAAAAATGTTATCACTAAAATAACGGATAAAGCAATCCATTTTTCATAAATATTAAGCTTTGTCTTTCTTTTAGGCATTAAATACGTTTTGTACTACTATGTGACCGCCAGGCTGTCTATCAATAAATTTAACCTTCATTTTTTGAAATCTCTTTTTTTGAATTAGCTATCAATTTATTACTTTTTGCAACTTGAAAGTAAAGTATAACTAGCATTTATTATACTGAAAACTTTTTTATAACACTTTTGTGTCCAACTAATTAGTAAGCATTACAGGCAAGTCTTGCCAAGATATACAGAAATTTTTTTGGCTGCTCTAGAAGCAATCGCCTAACTCAAAACCATCATAATATCACAACATTGTCAGTGTCAATACTTGACTACAAATTTTTTATGAACCTATCCCACCCTTAACTGTTATGTAAACAAAATTTAAAAATAGGTGAGAGAATCTGCATTCTTTGTTAAGGTTTGTAAATAATTATTTCGTTTTCTATATCATTTTGTGTCAGATATAGGACAAAATCCCCACAGAATGGGAGTTTTCTGATAAAAAACTCTTATTGCCGAAAATAATCGAAGTTACAAACGGCCATATCAGCCGTGATGAACTTCATGAGAACACGCCTGAAAGGAGCTTATTTGAATGTTTACCCAAGTCAAGTCCACTATTAGACATATTGCACCTGACGATTTACGGGGACGTAACTTAATCAAGGTGGTTTATGTTGTACTTGAGTCCCAATACCAGAGTTCATTATCAGAAGCGGTACGGGCAATTAATGCTAATCATCCCAGTGTAGCGATTGAAATTAGTGGTTACTTGATTGAAGAACTCCGCAACTCTGAAAACTATGAGGAGTTGAAACGCGATATAGCTAGTGCTAATATATTCATTGCCTCACTAATTTTCATCGAAGACTTAGCTCAGAAGGTAGTTGCTGCCGTTGAACCCCACCGTGATCACTTAGATGTTTCCGTTGTCTTCCCCTCCATGCCAGAGGTAATGCGCCTTAACAAAATGGGTAGCTTCTCTTTAGCACAGTTAGGACAATCTAAGAGTGTCATCGCTAACTTCATGAAGAAGCGTAAAGAGAAATCTGGCGCTGGTTTCCAAGATGGAATGCTAAAGCTGTTGCGGACACTACCCCAAGTGCTGAAATTCCTACCAATGGAAAAAGCACAAGACGCAAGAAATTTCATGCTCAGTTTTCAGTATTGGCTAGGTGGTTCAGCGGAAAACCTAGAAAACTTTTTACTGATGCTGGCTGATAAATATGTATTAAAAGGCGAAGACAGGGAAAACTTCGTCGCTGCTGACTATCAAGCACCCGTTGTTTATCCTGACATGGGGATTTGGCATCCCTTAGCGCCGAGTATGTTTGAGGATGTGCGAGAATATCTGAACTGGTATTCTGCCCGCAAAGACATTTCCAAAAACCTTAAAGATCCTCTTGCACCATGCGTTGGTTTGGTATTACAACGGACTCACCTAGTTACTGGCGATGATGCCCATTATGTGGCAATTGTTCAGGAATTGGAATCTCTAGGGGCAAGAGTTCTGCCTGTATTTGCCGGTGGTTTGGATTTCTCTAAACCAATAGAAGCTTACTTCTATGAACCGACTACTCAAATGCAGTTAATAGATGCAGTAGTATCATTAACTGGTTTCGCTTTGGTGGGTGGACCTGCTAGACAAGATCATCCCAAAGCAATTGAAGCATTAAAACGGTTAAATCGTCCTTACATGGTGGCGTTGCCTTTGGTCTTCCAAACCACGGAAGAATGGTTAGATAGCGATTTGGGGTTACATCCCATTCAAGTAGCCTTACAGATTGCTATACCTGAACTTGACGGGGCAATTGAGCCAATTATATTATCAGGTAAAGATGGGACAACTGGGAAAGCGATCGCTCTTCAAGATAGAGTCGAAATAGTGGCACAAAGAGCGTTAAAATGGGCAAACCTCCGCAGCAAACCCAAATTAACCAAAAGAGTCGCCATTACCGTTTTCAGCTTCCCACCCGATAAAGGGAACGTGGGAACAGCCGCATACTTAGACGTATTCGGTTCTATCCATGAAGTCATGAAAGGACTGAGAAACAACGGTTACGACGTGCAGGACATTCCCGAAACTCCCCAAGAGTTGCTAGAACAAGTCATCCACGACGCACAAGCACAATACAACAGCCCTGAACTGAACATTGCTTACAAAATGTCTGTGCCAGAATATGAAGCACTGACACCATACTCCCAACGCTTAGAAGAAAACTGGGGACCACCACCAGGAAACTTAAACAGCGATGGACAAAATCTGCTAATCTACGGAAAGCAGTTTGGTAACGTCTTCATTGGAGTACAACCAACATTTGGTTATGAAGGCGACCCCATGCGGTTGTTATTCTCCCGTTCTGCTAGTCCTCACCACGGTTTCGCAGCTTACTACACCTATTTAGAAAAAATTTGGGGCGCTGATGCTGTGTTACACTTTGGGACACACGGCTCATTGGAATTCATGCCTGGTAAGCAAATGGGGATGTCTGGTGATTGTTACCCAGATCAACTAATTGGCTCAATTCCTAATCTGTATTATTACGCAGCTAATAACCCCAGTGAAGCCACAATTGCTAAACGCCGCAGTTACGCAGAAACAATTTCTTACCTGACACCACCTGCGGAAAATGCTGGTTTATACAAAGGGTTGAAGGAACTCAGCGAGTTAATTGCTTCTTACCAAACTTTGAAAGACACAGGACGCGGTGTTTCCATTGTCAATTCCATTATGGATAAATGCCGCATTGTCAACTTAGACAAGGATATTGAGTTACCAGAAAACGATTCTAAGGAGATGTCCTCGGAAGAACGGGATAACATCGTTGGTAACGTTTATCGTCGGTTGATGGAAATTGAATCGCGGTTGTTACCTTGTGGACTGCACGTTATCGGTAAACCTCCAACAGCCGAAGAAGCGATCGCAACTTTAGTCAACATTGCTAGTTTAGATCGGCAAGAGGAAGAAATTCAAGGCTTACCCGGAATTATCGCTAGAAGCCTGGGACGCAACATTGAAGATATCTACAAAAACAACGATGCCGGCATTTTGGAGGATGTACAACTATTACAAGATATCACCCTCGCTACCCGTGCAGCTGTCACAGCTTTAGTACAAGAACAAATTGACGCAGAAGGTAGAGTTTCCCTGGTTTCCAAGTTGAATTTCTTCAACATGGGTAAAAAAGAACCTTGGGTAGAATCTCTGCACCAATCAGGTTACACCAAAGTTGACACCTCTGCGTTAAAACCCCTGTTTGAATATTTGGAATTCTGCTTAAAACAAGTTTGTGCAGATAACGAACTCGGTGGACTTCTCCAAGGTTTAGCCGGTGAATATATCCTACCTGGACCTGGTGGTGATCCTATCCGTAACCCGGATGTATTACCCACGGGTAAAAATATACACGCTTTAGACCCCCAATCTATCCCCACTTCCGCCGCAGTCCAATCTGCGAAAATCGTCGTTGATAGGTTGTTGGAACGGAATAAGTCGGAAAATGATGGCAACTGGCCAGAAACCATCGCCTGTGTCCTCTGGGGGACAGATAACATCAAAACCTACGGTGAATCCCTGGCACAAATTATGTGGATGATTGGTGTGCGTCCAGTTCCCGATGCTTTGGGAAGGGTAAACAAGTTGGAATTGATACCCTTGGAAGAATTGGGTCGTCCCAGAATTGACGTTGTTATTAACTGTTCTGGTGTATTCCGCGACTTGTTCATTAACCAAATGAACCTGCTTGACCAAGGTGTGAAAATGGCTGCTGAAGCTGATGAACCCTTGGAAATGAACTTTGTCCGCAAGCACGCTTTGAAACAAGCAGAGGACATGGGGATAAATCTGCGTCAAGCTGCAACTCGCGTTTTCTCAAATGCTTCTGGTTCTTATTCTTCTAATATTAACTTGGCGGTGGAGAATAGCACTTGGGATAGTGAAGCTGAGTTACAGGAAATGTATTTGAAACGGAAATCTTTCTCTTTCAATTCCGATAATCCTGGGGTTATGGATGAATCACGGCAGATTTTTGAAACTACTTTGAAAACTGCTGATGCAACTTTCCAAAATCTCGATTCTTCGGAAATCAGTTTAACAGATGTTTCCCACTATTTTGACTCTGATCCTACTAAGTTAGTGGCAAGTCTGCGTGCAGATGGGAAGAAACCATCTTCTTATATTGCAGATACAACTACAGCGAATGCACAGGTAAGAACTTTATCAGAAACTGTGCGTTTAGATGCACGGACGAAGTTGTTAAATCCCAAATGGTATGAGGGGATGTTGTCTCACGGTTACGAAGGTGTGCGGGAACTCTCGAAGCGGTTGGTAAATACCACTGGTTGGAGTGCGACTGCTGGTGCTGTGGATAATTGGATTTATGAGGACACGAACGAAACTTTCATCAAAGATGAGGAAATGCAAAAGCGTTTGATGAATCTCAATCCTCATTCTTTCCGCAAGATTGTTTCTACTTTGTTGGAAATGAATGGACGCGGTTATTGGGAGACTAGTGAGGAGAATTTAGACAAGTTACGTGAGTTGTATCAGGAGGTGGAAAACCGGATTGAGGGTATAGAATAGGTTGAGATGGGCAGGTTTTTTACCTGCCTTTTTCATAAATAAGAGAAAATCATAAATCTAATTTATTCAGAATCTAAATATTCTTGGTTAACTAAATACTCATCAATATTTTCTAAAATTTGTCTAAGATATTTTATAACTCTTTCACTTATTTCAACAAGATTTTCCGCAGATGTATTTTGACCAACTTCTTTAAAAGACATAAAACCATGAGCTAAATCATTTCGATTTTTTTTGATTGAAACTAAATCAATTCCATCTCTAGTATCTCTGTCAGTAGTAGTTGAAAAGCCATATTTTTCAGCTATTCCTTTGATCACTCTAGGATCTACATTACCAGAAAATACATCATCACGACTAAAGCCATATTTAATTATATCTAGAGAAATAATTTTTATTTGTTCTAAAACTTTATCAACATCACGTTTCTTGACATTTTGTAAAATTATTTTTTTAATTTCTATTCTCAGTTGATCAAAGGAAACTCCTTGATTAATTATTTCATCAAAAATACTTTGAATAGCATTTCTCATAGTAGATTCTACAAGATTATAAAGCAATAAAAATCCAGTAGCTTTTAAGTTTTTATCTAATTCAGTATCTATTTTAGAAATAACACCATCGTGACTTAATAGAATTTTCTCCTGTTCTAAATCTCTCAGAAAACAAAGATAATTACTAACATCGTTAGCACGTTCATCAAAATCCTCTAAATCTAATACTCTGTTCACTATACTTAACCTAAAATCTGATCACGAACATATTCGATACGACGAATCACTTTATTTCTAGAACTACTAGCATTACTGCTGGTATATTCTCGAAATTCCTTAGAATCTATAAAATCTACTGATGCTAGTTGAAGGTTATCTTGCTGTCTTAAAGCTAAAGCTATCCCAACAGCAAGAGATTCAAATTTAATTCGAGTTGTAGTTCTATCTTTGTTCTTACCTTGTCTAAAACCTGTTGGAAAATATCTTTCCACACAATCAAGCATTGAATAAAATTCATTTTTCATGCTTTGTAAAGTATTTTTATCTGTTCGGTTCATAGTCTCTAAATACTTATCAAGGAACTCAGTAATATTCTTATATTTATTAAACTCCTGATAATTATTTAAAAAAGCAAAAAATCGTAAAACAAATTCTTGAGGTTCTACTCTCCTAATTGACGGTTCTGTAAAAGCACAAAGATTAATAAATCTTTCTGATCTTGCTAATTCATCTATTACATTAAGAAACGCACCTCTTATAATACCTCGGCGTTTTTCCATTTCATTTAATTCAACACTGCCCGTATTTATTCTTTCAAATAAATCTCTACGAGCTTCTTCATCTGCTTCTTCTGATAGTTGAATTACTCTGAGCGTTGTTCTTTTAAATCTTCTTTGTCGGGCAATATTTAGATCAGAAAATCGAAACCCTTCTAGCTTTTTTAACTTTTCCAGGTTATCTAATTGTAATTCATTATTAAGGAAATTGACTAAAGTACGAAGTCTTTGTGTTCCATCTATAATTTCTAAACGACCATCTTTAGTTTCTGAATAATTTTCTTCTTCTTCTTCACCAGAAATATCCGCTACATAAATGTAAGGAATAGGTAAACCTAAGAGAATAGACTCAATAAACTTAGATTGTCTTACTTGATCCCAAGCCATCTCTCTTTGGTAGTCGGGAATAAATATTTCGTTTGAATCATCATTAATACCATTTAGATATTTGTCAACTATAACTTCAATAGGGTATTCAATGGTGTTATAATCGACAACTTTTTTCTTTTCGCGGATTTGCATTTCTGCTTCTTCCTGCATTTGTTCTGTAATACTTTTAGTTAATAAATTGTTACTCATATTAGATGGAAATATCTAAGTGATTATATCTATCTTATCCTAATTTTCCCCTCTTTAGCCAATCTTATGTTGAAAATAAATTTTCATACAACCTCACTAAACAAAGTTTTGAGAATATTTTATACAAAGTATCACTATTCTAGGGATGCAAGGCGGTGCGATCACTGTTTAGGATGTGGAGAATGTGCGATAGCGCAAGCGCTGTTTCTTGGATGCCTGGAGGGCTTTTGTCAGTTCGCTGTTTTATGGATGTTGGAAATGCGATCGCTTGTTGGGGATGTTGGGGGTGCGATAGCGCAAGCGCTGACTTGTCAGTTCGCTGTTTTGGGATGTGGAGAGGTGCGATTGCTTGTTGAAGATGTTGAGAGAGCGATAGCGCAAGCGCTGACTTGTCAGTTCACTTTTTGTGGGTGTAGAAGATGCGCGATCGCGTGGAGTGAGGTTTGGTAGTAATTTTTTACTAAATAGGAAAGTTAAAATTGATAATGGATGCTATAGTTCTCAATCTTGCACCAGTTATTCAATTAAGTAATTGGATAAAATTAATTACACAAAAATCTGGTTTGAAATCATTTACTGGCAAAGAATTGGTAAATAACCAATATGTGATTAATTCTGTCGTGGTACTTAATAGACATCATCACCATTGCCGTCTGTGCTGTGATTTGTGGAGCGGATGGTTGGGTGGCAATAGAAACTTATGACTGTGCAAGGTTTACGGGGCTTTGGTTTTGACATTTTATGCAGCAATTTTATTTTTTAATACATAAAAAAGCGCCAAACCTTTATGAAATAAGAGTTACAAAAGATGGATTCGATTATTGTTTTCCGCGATTGACAGAAGAGGGATACTTTTGCACGCGTATTTTCTACCATCTTCCGTCCGGGCAAAGGTGAAAAATTTATCGCCTTTTGCATCACAATAGAATACAGTGCCTCCAGCATAACTGGGTTGACTCATGGCTGCAACGCTTGTTAATGCTATTAATGAGGCTATAGCAAAGGTTTGAGTTAATTTTGCATATAATTGACTGGATATTTTTCCATAAATCTGGTGGTTTTGAGCGTTTTAAAGTTATTTAAACTCATAATACTCCAACAACAAGTGCTTATTAGTTCTATGGGCATCTTGCGCGTTCAACATCATACTAGCTTCATTATCTTCTGAGAGCTTGAGTGTTTTTATCCTCTTGTCACCTATTTCCCAATTACCTTTACAATTTAAATTCCGGCAATTACCAGGAGGATGAAAGTTATTATGTTATCTAAAAGAATTTTACCTTGCTTGGATGTCAAGGCGGGACGGGTTGTAAAAGGAGTTAACTTTGTAAATTTGAAGGATGCGGGTGATCCGGTAGAACTGGCCAAGGTTTATAACGAAGCCGGTGCTGATGAGTTAGTGTTTCTAGATATTACGGCGACTCATGAAGACCGGGACACGATTATTGATGTGGTTTACCGGACTGCTGAACAGGTCTTTATTCCATTGACTGTGGGGGGTGGGATTCAAACCTTAGAAAATGTTAAAGGTTTGTTACGAGCCGGGGCTGACAAGGTTAGTATTAATTCTGCGGCAGTCCGTGACCCAGACTTAATTAATCGGTCTAGCGATCGCTTTGGTAATCAATGCATTGTTGTGGCAATTGATGCTAGGCGAAGAGTTGACCCCAATAATCCAGGTTGGGATGTATATGTGCGGGGGGGGAGAGAAAATACTGGCAAGGATGCCTTATTGTGGGCGCAGGAAGTAGCACAACGGGGAGCAGGTGAATTGTTAGTGACAAGTATGGATGCCGATGGTACTCAAGCTGGTTATGACCTAGAGTTAACACGAGCGATCGCTCAATCTGTAGAAATTCCCGTCATTGCCTCTGGGGGTGCAGGAAATTGTGAACATATCCATGATGCCCTCACCACGGGCAAAGCAGAAGCTGCATTATTAGCATCTTTGTTACATTACGGCCAGTTAAGCGTAGCCCAAATTAAGAATTATTTGCAAGAGCGATCTGTTCCAGTCCGAATCCCCTGTTAATACCAAATGGAAACTAGCCACATCTCTCTCAAGTTCGACACAGTTACCCAAAACAATGTTAAGATTATATTTACTAGTATGAATAAATATTAAGAACTATGTTGATTCCTATTTTACTTTTTGATGTGGCGCTAGTAGCCTGGTCGCTGCACCTGATGGAAAAAGCCTACGAGAGCAAAGAATTTTCTCTCATGTTAGCTGGTACATTGGTTGCCCTAGCTGCTGCCGCTATGTTAGTAGTCTATTTCTTGATGGGTCATTGTATGACTTATCTGTTGCAAGTTTCTTAGACGAGTACTCACATCTCATAAAGTAAAGACATAGTTCATATTCAATATTTAATAATTAATTTATTGACAAAATACGAATAATCAGGGCATTATAGTAAATGGACTTCATGGGGTTATAGCTCAGTTGGTAGAGCGCTTGAATGGCATTCAAGAGGTCAGGGGTTCGATTCCCCTTAGCTCCATTCACTAATCTGTAAATTGAAAAAATCCCCTCAGCAAACAGGCTACGGTGTACACACAAGTCTGAAAATTCCTACTAGTACTTGGTTTCGTCATCTAGTTTGAGGTTGTGCGATCGCTCTGGAAGCCTGTCATTGCGTTCGCGTTAGCGTCTCGTAGAGAGGAAGAACGACGAAGCAATCGCAAAAGCCACCGGATTATGTGATTACTTCGCTCCGCTCGTAATGACAATTCAAGGGGTCTATAACGCCTAAAACCCTTGCAGATAGTACTTGTGTGTACACCGTAGCCACAGCAAACAGGGGGGAGGGGGGAATAAAATTAGTCTGGTTTTTACTTGCAGCCTAAAGATTCACGAGTGTCTACACCAGTTTGAGAATTGACACCGCTGGCATTTGCACAGAGTTTTTTCACCTGTGTCATATCTAAAATTGCGTTGCTAAAATCTGCACCAGTGACATCAACATCATCAAAAGTTGTGCGTAACATCATGGCATCTGTCAACACCGCATCACTGAAATCAGTATTTTTGAACCTTGCGAGATAGGCAATACCTTGCCTAAAATCTACACCATGTAGATTTACACCCTCCAATAAAGCACCGTTAAATACACCACCGCGTAAATCAGCATTGCTAAAGTTAGTATTCTCTAATTTGACGCTAGTAAACTCAGTCCCGGCTAAATTTTGACCAGAATAGTCCTGTCCACTGGCTCCTTTATTACCAATGTTACCAATAGAACTATTAACACTAGAAGAACTTGCAGCCTCTGCTGGTAAGGGATACACAAACAGCACCACAGCTAAAACAAAACTAGCTAATATTTGCCAATACTTCATAATTTCTGCTTAATAAATCTCAACACTTCCACTATTAATTATTAAACCGCACTAGGGGGTGTTGAGTAATTATCTGCTAAATTAGAAGTCATCTCGTAGGATAGATAGATATTGAGGTGCAATGCCTACGGCAAGCGTACCCGCTATCGCACGCCTAACTAACTACCTGTGACTAATCAAGAAAATATTACCTCGTTGGCAGTCGCTCATGGGGGAAACCTCCAAGACAGCGCTACCTCCAAATCTCCAGCGCGAACCCCTTTATATCAAACGGGTGTAGAACTCAAAGCCCGCTTCACCAGTTTTGGTAGCTGGGAAATGCCCTTACAATATAGCGGTATCAGCAGCGAACACGCAGCCGTTAGAAACAAAGCCGGGATGTTTGACATTTCCCACATGGGTAAGTTTACCCTTCAAGGTAAAACCCTCATTGACCAACTTCAGAACTTAGTTCCCTCAGACTTGAGTCGCTTACAACCCGGTCAAGCCCAATACACAGTATTGTTAAATGCTCAAGCCGGAATTATTGACGACATCATTATCTATTACCTAGGCAAAGACAGCACTGATACTCAAAACGTAGTCATTATAGTCAATGCCTCAACCACCGATAAAGATAAAGCATGGATATTGGCACATTTAGACCCTGATACAGTCCAATTTCAAGACCTGTCACGGCATAAAGTTTTAATTGCCGTGCAAGGTCCAAAAGCTACCAGCCATCTTCAGTCCTTAGTATCAGCAGATTTAACACCAGTCAAAGCCTTTGGGCATCTAGAAACAACCATTCTGGATCAACCCGCCTTCCTTGCCCGTACAGGCTACACTGGGGAAGATGGCTTTGAAGTCATGGTCAATCCAGAAGTAGGGGTAAAATTGTGGCATCGTCTTCATCATCTTGGTGTCATCCCTTGCGGACTCGGTGCCAGAGATACTCTGCGTCTGGAAGCAGCAATGGCGCTTTATGGTCAAGACATCGACGATAATACAACACCCTTAGAAGCTGGTTTAGGTTGGTTAGTTCATTTAGATACCAAAGGCGATTTTATTGGACGTAGTGTTTTAGAACAACAAAAAACTGAAGGAGTGCATCGTAAACTCGTAGGTTTACAAACCCAAGGTAGGAATATTGCCCGTCATGGCTACCCAGTGTTATCCTCAAGTCAAGTTGTTGGAGAAGTAACTAGTGGAACTCTCTCACCAACACTCGGTTATCCCATAGCCTTAGCTTACGTTCCTACCCAATTAGCAACCGTCAAACAGCAACTAGAAGTGGAAATTCGGGGTAAAGCGTACCCCGCAGTAGTTATCAAACGTCCCTTTTATCGCTCAAAAAATCGTGTGACTAATTGATAACCTTTGAAGGTTTTAAGGAATAATGTGTTTTGGGTTACTGTTGTAACACTAATTTTTGAACGTGGAAGAGGAAGTTTTATGTCTTTTGAATATCCGCAAGATTTGCGATATCTAGATTCTCATGAGTATGTACGCCTAGATGGAGAAATCGCTACTATTGGTATTAGCGAGTTTGCCGTAGATCAATTGGGTGATATTGTATTTTTAGAACTACCAGAAATTGGTGATGCTATTAGTCTGGGAGACACGTTTGGCACAATAGAATCAGTGAAAGCCGTTGAAGAACTCAATGCACCAATCACAGGTACAGTAGTAGAACGCAATGAAACTTTGATTGAATTTCCCGAACAAGTAGCAGATGACCCCTATGGTGAAGGTTGGTTTATCAAAGTGCGTATCAATGACCCTGGTGAACTTGAGGAAGCCATGACAGCCGATGAATATCGGGCTTTGGTAGAAGGTGAGTAAATAATTCCAATTTCACCATATTGTCAATGTAGAGATGTTTCGAGAAACGTCTCTACTTAAAAGCTGTTTATAAAATACCTAGATTACTACTGTGGAGGATCTTGAACATCTGTATACGGTTGCGGCTCTCTCAACAGTTGAGCAAGTTGTTCTCGGCGAGATTTTGCTAGTTCACTGTATAGCTTCTTACGAGAAAGATTCACACTGCCAACAGGTTCATGTTCTAGCAAAGTATGCCAAGGTGTAAAGAACATTCCTTCGTCTAATCGTTTGCGCTCTTCAAAATCAAATCTTTGGCTGGGAATGCGAACCGTTGCGACTTTAATTAGAGGTGAATCGGTTTCTTGCCATTCATGAATTAAGTTTTCGATTGGTGTTTTATCTTCATCTACATAGAGTTGAATAAAAAAATCAAAATAGATATCTCTTTCATCCTCTGTTAAAGACTTCACCATTGCTTCCCGTAAGTAATTCTCAGATTCGGGTAATGTTTCAGGAGGAGTTTCCAAATGTTGAGATTTGACTGTCATTTTCACAACGTGACCACCAAATTTAAATGGAGCCATACTCCAGTATTGGATTAAAAGTGGATTGCTCACTTTCCGACTGGTGACTTCTTGTATAAGCGCAAAACAAGGAGCTAATTCTTGCATTCGTTCTGGCGTTAGTTGTCCACTTCCTGCTCTAAAAATATCGGCATAATCACGAATATCTTTAGCAAAGAAAATCGGGTAACTATTGAGTGTAAAGTCCTGGGTTTTTTCCTCATCATCCAGTATTTTTTGCCCTTCTACATTCATCACCTTGATAGCAATACCTCGAACATCAGGCTGACTATCTGATTTGAACTTTCCTCGTTTTTCAGGTGCGCCGCCACTGGAAAAGCGAATCCAAGCGGGATAGGTTTGCTGTGTTTTGAATAGTCCTACCCTGAGATTTTCGGGAAGATCAGGTTCAATGATGAACTCACCCCAAACTAGTCCATGACTTTTGCTATGAATTTGACGCTGGTCTGGGCCTGTTTGCTTTTGAGCTTGCAGGCTAGTAGCAAGAACCTCGTTGGTCATTGCTTCCTGTTCAGCACTGGATACAGTGGGATGATTCATTGGGCGATACCTACCTACTTTAGTTATCTTTGTTGGTCTGGGAATTCATACACCCTTAATCTGGGCTATTACGCACTACTAAATTATGGGTTTCAAAAACAGTTTAGCTTCTGCCAGCCTTCTCCGCCTTAATCCTGCTTCAACATTGCTACCTGGGTTTCTGTACTTAACAAATGTCTCTTCAATTTCACTCCACTGTTTATTTTTCAAGACTCTGGTGATGCTCTCGAAGTTAGGCGCACCGTAAAAATTAGCACCTAAGTTGTAACCAAAACTTAATAAAGCTCCTTGCTGATTAGGGTTCAACTCATTCCATACAGGAATTTTTTGCAGACTTGGTAAATAGTTATTTTCTAGTTGAGAAATCAAAAGTTCTTCTGCTTCTTCTTTGGTAATTTTTTCACCTAACTGCCATTCACTACCATCTTTTTTGCGAGTAGTTCCCCAACCAATAGTGATAGGTTTATCACCACTGTTTGGATCAGGATAAGCCTCTAAATATAACCCTTCAAATTCTTTGACAAGGGCAATTCCTGAAAGCGGGAGTTTTCCAGATTTACCACCATAAAAGTTTTGATTTAAGTTGGCAATAGACTGATTTAAAGCATTCTGAGTATTCATTCCCACAATTCCATCAGCTTCAAGTCTCTGTTGTTGTTGAAACTGTTGCACTGCCGCTAGAGTTTTGTTACCAAAATCACCATCTATCAAACCTGGATCTAGCTTGAGCGCTTTTAATATTTGTTGTAACTGCTCAACTTTTACACCTTTTGAGCCTAGTCTGAGAACTTGATTAGGATTGAGAATTAGTTCTGTGATCATGATGCTATTGTGGTGGAATTAATTTGAAGAAACCTGGCATTTCCTTATTATCTATTATTGGTATATTGTAATAATTGAATAAAAATAAATATTCGTAACCATTTTTTAATTAAATTTTGCTCAACAGCTACAAGACAAACAAGGAAACTCTGATTGAATATTCTAGCGTTTACCGTCGTGAAGCAGTAGCGTTTCTAGAAGAGTTTTGGAAAATGCATATTTATATTCGGTCGATGTCCATTGTCATGATCATGCAAATAGATAAAAATCAAGGATATGATAAATTATTCCCAATTCCAAATATAAAATTGATATGCCTTGGTTTGTAAAGATTGAAGCAGGTAAAGTGGATAAACCCACCTTTGATCAATATGTACCCGCCCACACAGCCTATGTACAAGACTTGATAGACAAAGGACACAAAGCTAAAACAGGCTATTGGGCGCAACGAGGAGGGGGAATGATGCTGTTTGAGGCAGCGTCAATGGATGAAGCACAGGCTATAGTTGCTGGTGATCCCTTGGTACATAACGGTTGTGTCACTTATCAGCTTTACGAATGGCGAATTGTTATGGAATGACACACAATTACTGAATTTTCATGTTATGATTACTTTAGACCTGGATCTATGCAACTTCAACGCCCAAATCTTGTCAGGACCGGAAGGTAGCAGCAATAAGGGATGCTTGTGGTAGGCGTAGTCTCCGGGTCGCCCCATTTTTAGGAGCGCTTTGCAGCAATGCCTGGTTTTGGAGATATTGTTCAAAAAGCTTTTTACCTCGGTGTAGGCTTGGCTTCTTACGCTGGTGAGAAAGCAGGGGGGAAATTAGCCGAACTGCGATCGCAAGTCCAAAAACTAGCTGATGAAATGGTGGCTAAGGGCGAAATGAACACCGAAGAAGCTCGTCGTTTCGTCGAAGATATGATGAAGCAAGCCCAACAGCCCCAAGCACCTGGTGATACACCTGAAAAAACAGCCCCTTCGGAACCTCGTCGCATCGAAATCTTGGAGGTAGATGAAGAACCAACTGTTAAACAAGAACCAACTGGAAATGTTGATCATTTACGCCAACAAGTACTAGAATTGCAGCAAAAGTTAGAGCAACTCAAAAGCGATCAGTAAAAAATTACTTTTTACTTTGAGGACTCAGCAAAAGTTATCAGTTGGCAATGACGCTATATGCACAGCTTGTTTTATGTGCATTTCCTATTGTGTACACTAGCACTTACAAGCAGGTATATCAAGCATCCTGTTTGTAGCCATTAAGGCAGTTAAGCTTATGGAACCGTGGCAAAAAGATATATTTGAAATCATTGAAACTTTGGCTGATGAAGTAGAGAGCTTCTTCCTAGTAATGAATGACATGGTAGATTCATTTTTTGAACTGACGGAAGAAATTACCGAACAGATACACAATAGCATTGCTGCTGACATTGACCAGTACTTACAGGAATTAGCCGAACCGCTGCTGGAAGTTTACTGGGAATTGGAAGACGTGGTAGGAGATGTAGATCCCGGCTTTCCTTATGCAGTTGAACCTACAATAGAAAAAAATGCTGCTTGTATGGGTTGTAGCAACTATCATGGACAAGTTTATAGCGGTAACTTGCTAGTTTGTGCTATGCATCCCCACGGTTGGGATGATGCGAATTGTCCAGACTGGGAAAAGAGTACTGAGTACTGAAGTATTGAGTACTCAGTACCGAGTAACGAGTTAGCAATCAATGTTAGATTAGAGTTTATGAATCTCTGCATTTTTTTGACTAAATTTTATGAGTAATACTTTACCTGAGACTGTTACCCCAGCATACCCAGAAATGAAATATGGTGAACGCGAGATTGCAGAAGGGAAATTAATTACATTCCCTAACCCGCGTGTGGGTAGACGCTACGATATTAGTATTACCTTGCCGGAATTTACCTGTAAATGTCCATTTTCCGGTTATCCTGACTTTGCGACTATCTATATTACCTATATCCCTGATGAACGGGTGGTAGAATTGAAGGCTTTGAAGCTGTATATTAATAGTTATCGCGATCGCTATATTTCCCACGAAGAAACAGCAAATCAAATCTTAGATGATTTTGTTGCTGCTTGCGAACCCTTAGAAATAACAGTGAAAACAGATTTTACCCCCCGTGGAAATGTACATACTGTGGTTGAGGTAAAACATATAAAAGAAAAAGACGAGATTTTTTAACCCAGAATCGTTTTGTAGTGAGGGCTTAAGTCACCACTACGAACGTTTTTGACTACAACTTTCAGAATATAGCAATTTATTCATCTAAAACAAAAGAAACAAAAGCAGTTCCTTCTGGTAAATTATGAGTAATAAATTGTTTAGCTATAGACACGCTTTCTGGAATATTATCAATTTCACTTAAATCTAATGAACCAGGATCTTCGGCAATTTGATCATTAAAATAACACCATAAATTTACACCTAAAATTAAAATATCTCTAGATTCAATCTCTTTAATAAAGTCAAGTGCATGAGTAGGAGTTAATAACAATTCTCCAGCTTTAATGAATCCTGTTTTTTGATATTCATCAATTAATTTCATATTTCTCACTCCTTTTTGAGTTGTTAGTAAAAAATCATTTTAGTTTCTTACTCAATAATTTAATTGAATCATTTAGTTTAGTATTGTTTTTCAATCCAGTTAGGATCATTAATATCACTTACCTGAACTACATCACTTGTCATATCGTTACAAACGATATACGAACCATCACTACGATAATAAACGGTAGCAGGATCATCTTTTCTACTTCCATCTATATTATACCTTCTATCTCTTGTTTGTTCAGTTTTGTCAGGATTTAAGTAAACTAATTCAATTATTTCTGCTGTCCATCCTCTTTTACTCATTTGTTTTTTGATTTTTGCTCCAATTTTTAATTTTGCCATTTTTATTTAATTTACTTGATTTTTACATTGGTTTTGTTTAGCAGATATGGGAACCATAAATGATAGCTGAAAAATTTTAAGTAGTGTAGGGACAATACCCACCCCATTAATTTTTCAGAGATTTCCGATGACGTAATCTGTTAATAAATTTAAATACCTTACCTGCAAAAGAATTTACAAAGCGGTAGGTTTTGCGAACCCTATCTAAAAGTGGATAAGGTACTCGTAACCGCAAAGGATAGAAAATCGGCAAATATATCAAATAATAAGCCTTTTTCAAATTATCCCATTTTGAGCAATGTTCCTGGTGCAGAAAATCAGAAATATCAACAACTAAACCTCTCCCCTCAGACATCATCACATTTTTACCATGAACATCATGAGGGTAAAGTCCACGAGTCCGCGCATAGTCTAAAGCACTATCAATATCTCTGATTACCTGGGGAGGAATACGCAAACCTTTGTGAAGACAGTCATAAAGGGTAACACCATATAATCTTTTTAAGACTAACAAGCCTTCTTGAGCATAAAAACACTCAGAAAAAGCCGGGTGAGAACCAAGACGACTGTAAACTTCTAATTCCTCCTCAAAGCCAGGACGACCGGGTGCATAAATTTTAACCACCAAGTCCGGGTATTCAGGATGATAAACTACTGCTGCGTAGTTTCCTGTACCTAGTAGTTGCCAAGGCGCGGGAATATGGCGTACTTGTGCTGGGTTGTGAGGATGGACACTTTCCACAATTAACTGTGGGATCAGTTCTTGGTGGATACTTGCAATCAGTGACTGAATATTGGATTTATTCATAGGAATAAAATACACCACTCAATTGCTATTATGCCCCAATGATGAAGAAAAAATTATTTTTTTACTGGGTTAGTCAGTTGATCTAAAATCCCTAAAACCTCTCTTTCAAAAGCAACTTGAGCGCGGTTAGTCTTACCACCTACATAGAGCATATCGCCCTTTTGTAAAGCCCAAACTTGGGAATGGGAAAAATAACTCATCACAACACCCAACATCAGCAAAGCGAACCCTGCGTAAACAATGGGGATACCGGGATCAAATTTAATTTGTAAACCTGTACTACCAACGACAGCAAGAATTTTCAAATTGATTCCATTCACTGGAATAGACATTCCTGCACGAACAGTATTAATTAATTTGCCTTGAGCATCATATATTAATACCATACCTTGCAAATCTTTTGCCAGCAGAGATACACCTTCACTTAAATCAGGTTTAGTGGGAATCCAAGTTCCCCAAATTCGTCCTTTCCCTTTGGTGTCTAACTGCGCCATAGGTAATTGAAAAATTGGACTTTTATTTAATCTCACACGAACGCTAGAAATTCCCCAATCAGTTTGATAAAAAACTACGCCATGATAACGCAGAGGTTGGTTAACATAAATCTTCTCATGGTCAACTTCTTTACCCTCATTATTTAACACAGACAGATCAGAATAAAATTGGTCAATTCCCCCTGTAGGAGTGTAATCAATCCAAAACCGATTTACACGCACAGACCAATCTTTCAACACATCTTGAGATGACCAAGGGCCAGCATCAATCAAATTTTTGACTTGAAAAGTTTCCCCACTAGAAATCATTTCTTGAGCCATAAAACCTGTCATTGCACCCCAAATTCCCCCTAAGAGGATAGCGACGATACCAATATGGACAATAATTGGCCCAATGCGTCCGACTATACCTTTACGGGCGTAGAGCAGATCATCTTTTTCCTGAAATATCCGATAACGTTTTTCTTGTAATATTGGCGTGAGTGATTGCAAAGAACTGGCATCTAATTCTGCACTCAAAGCTAACTTTTGAAATTGTCTAGGTTCTTCATAATATTTCCAGCGTTGTGCAGCTTTTAAAGCTGGTAATTGCCGGGTAAAAGTGCAAGCAGTTAAACTGGTTCCAAATAAAACTAATAAAGCTAAAAACCACCAAGTTCGATATACGTGATCTAACCCCACAACCTGAATTACTTTCCAAGATAGGAAACCAAATAAAGCGGGATGTTCAGGATAATTAGATTGGTAAAATGCTGGCAACTGTCCCTGTTCAATTACCGTACCACTAACGCTAAATAAGGCAATTACTAATAATAGGATAATTGCCAAACGTAAATCAGTTAATACAGGCAAAATCTCACGCCGGATAAATCGCCAAGGTATTAACCACCAACTTAATTCTGTGGATGTTGTATTATCTAAAGTCATGCCTATAAACTACCAATGGGGATGCGAGAAATTAAGGAAAACACTCCAAATCCTACTAATAATGCACCGCTAATAGGATTAATCCAACCAGACCAGCGACGCAATTCTAATAGTTTTTTTATTGACGCAGTGAATGTACCTGCTAAAATTAATGGGGCTACATATCCGGCTGTGTAAGAAAGTAATAAAATAGCACCTAAAATTAAATCTTGGGTATTAGCAACCCAACCTAATAAACTAGCTAAAACTGGTGTGCTACAAGGTGAAGCGACTAAACCAAATGTTAAACCGATGGAATAGGAACGGACTCCGGGAGGTAAATCTTGGGAAATCCAATTTGTTTCGTTCAAAGATGGAAATTGTAGAGGTAAGGCTTCTAATAAATTCAGCCCCATAATAATAGCAATAATGCTGACAATAATTGGTAAACCAATTCCCACTTGACCGTAGACTTTTCCAACTAAACCTGCAATAATTCCCATTCCTGCTAATGTGGTTGCTAATCCCAAGGCAAACCAAGTAGACTGTGCGGCGGCTTGTAAGCGGCTTTTGGCTTCATAACCACCGATATAGCCGATGGTAATTGGTAACATGGATAGCATACAGGGCGTAAGGCTGGTAAGCAAGCCAGCCGCAAAGATGATGCCAATACTCACGACGCTGAGGTGGGTGAGTTGGTTAGCAACAAGGGTGTTGGCAAATTGTTCAAGTTCGTAAATTCGGGAAGCGAGAGTTTCTAGCATGGGTATGTTTGCGGGAATGCTTGCTCTGCTTGCATTTTAGCTTATTTTGGGTTGTGGAGTTGGGAAGAATGGCGAATGCTTTCCTCTGTAGGTTGTACCAGTGGCGTTAAACATACTCCTGAATTTCTATTTCTGTATTGTTGTTAACTTCAGGGCTAAGGGAACAAATAGCGTCTGTAGTTGTTTCAAAACAATTTGACAACCCTATTTTTGCTAATAATCCTGATCTTTGTAATAGCTGTTGGACTTGGGGTTGTAAACCGGTGAGAATCAAGCGGCAATTGTGGCGTTTTAAGTCTTGGTAAATATCCTCTAGGGCTACTAATCCAGTGGTGTCCATATTCGGCACAAAGCGCAACCGTAGAATCAAATATTTTACTTCTGGTTGCTCCCGTAGGAAAGTAACAAATCTTTCCGCAGCACCAAAAAATACAGGGCCATCTACGCGATAAACGGCGATTTCTTTGCCTAATTCAAGGGGAATACCGGGGGGGAAAACTTCGGTTTCGGGAATTTTGGCTAGGCTTAAATCACTCATGCGTTTGATGAACAAAGCACCAGCGGCAATTAAACCGATTTCTACTGCGAGAACTAGGTCAAACAAGATTGTCACCAACCAGGTGAGAATCATGACAGCAAAGTCAGAGTAGGTGGCACGAAATAGTAAGCTGATGGCTTCCCATTCTATCATCCGCAAGCTAACTACCATGAGAATGCCAGCTAGTGCAGCTAGGGGAATCTGTGAAGCTAGGGGTGCTAAAGTTAGGATGATGATGGCTAAGGCCACGCCATGAATTACCCCAGAGAGTCGGGTTTTGCCACCAGAACGGACATTGACAGCAGTTCGAGCGATCGCACCTGTAGCGGGAATGCCGCCAAAAAATGGGACAATAATATTGGCCAAGCCTTGACCAATTAATTCGCGATCGCTATTATGTTTCTCACTCACCGTCATGCCATCAGCCACCACCGCTGACAACAATGATTCAATACTCCCCAAGGCCGCTAAAGCTAAAGCGGGATTAATGAGTTCACGAATCAGACTAAAATCATTCCAGTGGGGAATCGTTTGTAACATTGGCAAAGACTGGGGAATAGCCCCAATTTTCGGCACATCCAGATGAAAATAACTGGCGATACCAGTTGCCAACACTAACCCCACCAAAGAGCCTGGTATTGTATTATTAATTTTAGGCCAGAGTACATTTCCTGCGATCGCTACCACTACTAACCCAACTGCAGCCCAGTTTACCGCTTCTATATGACTCACGGTTTGCCAAATTCCCGGCAAAAAATGGTCGCTGCGGGGTAGTTTTAAACCAAAGAAATTATTTAGCTGACCACAAAAAATAATGACCGCGATACCATTAGTAAATCCTGCTGTCACGGGATAGGGAATAAATTTCACTAGCTGTCCGAGTTTGGCTACCCCTAAAGCAACCTGAATAACTCCAGCCATTACCCCAGCAATCCAAACCTTCTCAATACCGTACTTGGCGACAATTCCCACCAAGATGACGGCCATTGCACCCGTAGGGCCTGTAATTTGTACTGGTGATCCTCCAAAGATTGCCGCTATAATACCCGCAACAATAGCGGTATATACTCCCGCCTTTGGTTCCACACCGCTTGCTACTGCAAAGGCTAATGCCAAAGGCAAAGCTACCACAGCCGCTGTCAGTCCTCCTGTTAAATCACCACGCAGGTTACTAAACAAACGACTGATCTGGAAAATATGCGGTTCTTGAATGGCTTTAGATTGTGTCATATTGTTCAATTAAACTCTTGTACACAATTTGTGAATTGATGCAGAGATAGTAGATTTATTTTTCAAATATAGGAAAGAATATCAGGTTAAAAAATATCATCTACTTTTAAAGTCTCGCAGATAGCTTAACACCTATAAATAGGAAAGCAAAATTTTTTTGCAAATCTCATTTGCCTCTGTGCCTTATCCAATCAAGGATACAGAATTAAAAATGCGACATTAATTTTACACAGATACTTAAGATTCAGCAGTAAGCTAACATTAGTAAATCCTCAGTATAGTTATCCTTTTTTCGTGGGGATTTATTCATGAAATTGATAACATAGTGAAATTATTGCACCGCTGAATACTTTCTCTCCTTGACCACATATGTTATCTAACTGATTGATGATAAATTATTGATTATTTGTAAAAATTGCTGGCACAATTGCAACTTATAAATTGTTATGTTATGGCTACATCACTGTTCTATATTAGATAATTACGGAATTTTATTTTATGAGCAGTAAATTGCCTAATATTGATCGTATCCGAGAACATCAAGCAAACGAGCGGACTTTTCTAGCTTGGTTACGTACTTCTATTGCCTTAATTGGCTTTGGTTTTGCGATCGCTAGATTTGGTATATTTTTACATCAAATTAATGTTGCTTTTACACAACAGGAAACTACTGTAAACCCCTTAATTAATTCTGAAAACTTAGGCATTTTTTTAGTAGTTTTTGGTATTCTTACCATTGCTTTAGCCGCATGGAGATACAATCAAATTTTTCAGCAAATTGAACAAGGAGACTATAGACCTAAACGTTTACCAGTTTTGATTATGACTGGAGTAGTTATGGTTTTTGGTTTACTCAGTCTTCCTTTACTCTTAATGCGAAATCAAATACCTCAGCGTCCATCTTCTGCACCTAAACAAAATCAATCTTTTCATATTCGTTAATTTCAAGACTTACGCAACTGGCACATTATTAGGGTGCGTCAGATTTTAAAAAATCTGTTTATTTGTAGTATTTATCACGTCTGATGCACCCTACAATTTAAAATTTAATTTTAGGATCTCGGTAAGTGATAACTTATATTTCTTGAGTATAAATGCAGGACAGATAAATCTAATT
Source organism: Anabaena sp. WFMT (assembly GCF_051781005.1). Taxonomy (NCBI): domain Bacteria; kingdom Bacillati; phylum Cyanobacteriota; class Cyanophyceae; order Nostocales; family Nostocaceae; genus Anabaena; species Anabaena sp. WFMT. The sequence goes on from NZ_JBPWOA010000029.1 coordinate 49,687, forward strand.
ATACCTCGCAAACCTGGAAAATTCCCAACTACTCTCCTCTCCTAAAAAATCTCCCGCACCTCTACCCTATAACAATCATCAGACCTTGATAAATCAAAGATGATAAATATTGAGTACAACATTAATATTGATATAGATAGGATATTTACCACCTGCTAAAATTTAAGAGATTGGCTAAAAGTCAAAATAATTCGTAATTAATAATTATCAATTCATAAAAATGTAGAAAATATCACAAAATAACTTCCTGACTTTAGCTATTTTCAATGCTTATATTTTTGGTTTCTCTACATACAGTTTAAACAACCAGAGAAGAGATAGGAAGGAGAATCATGAACAAATCTTTTGCCACAATTGATGGTAATGAAGCCGTTGCGCGTGTAGCTTACAAATTAAACGAAGTAATTGCTATTTATCCTATTACCCCATCTTCTGCTATGGGTGAATGGGCTGATGCTTGGATGTCAGAAAATAAACCGAATCTTTGGGGTACTGTTCCCAGTGTCACCCAAATGCAAAGTGAAGGAGGGGCTGTTGCTGCGGTACATGGTGCATTACAAACAGGTTCATTAAGTACAACTTTCACTGCATCTCAGGGATTGTTATTAATGATTCCTAATTTATACAAAATTGCAGGTGAATTAACAAGTGCAGTAGTTCATGTTGCAGCACGTTCTTTAGCTACTCATGCTTTATCTATTTTCGGTGATCATAGCGATGTCATGGCTGCTAGGGCGACTGGTTTCGCTTTTTTGTGTTCGGCTTCTGTGCAGGAAAGTCATGATTTTGCATTGATTTCTCATGCTGCAACTTTAGAAGCAAGAGTACCATTTATGCACTTTTTTGATGGGTTTAGAACATCCCATGAAGTACAAAAAGTTGAGTTATTATCAGATGAAGATTTACAATGTTTTATTCCTCAATCTTTAGTATCTGCACATCGTCAGCGTTGCTTAACACCAGATAAACCAGTATTACGAGGAACAGCCCAAAATCCTGATGTTTACTTTCAATCCCGTGAAGGTGCAAATCCTTATTACAATGCTTGTGCTGATATTGTCCAAAATATCATGGATAAATTTGGGGAACGCACAGGTAGATATTACAAACTTTATGAATATCATGGCGCACCGGACGCAGAAAGAGTAATTGTGATTATGGGTTCTGGGTGCGAAACGGTACATGAAACTGTGGATTATCTAAATAAGCAAGGGGAAAAAGTCGGAGTTTTGAAAGTGCGGCTTTATCGCCCTTTTGATATAGCCAGATTTATAGAAGCTTTACCTAATAGTGTCCAATCTATTGCTGTTCTTGATAGAACTAAAGAACCGGGAAGCGCTGGAGAACCATTATATTTAGATGTAGTGACAGCTATTTATGAAGGATGGAAAAAAACCACATTCCCGAAAATAGTTGGTGGCAGATATGGACTGTCTTCTAAAGAATTTACTCCTGCAATGGTGAAGAGTATTTTTGATAACCTCACCCAAATTAAACCCAAGAATCATTTTACTATTGGTATTAATGATGATGTGACTTTCACATCTTTGAATTTTGATGCCAATTTCTCGACAGAACCAGATAGTGTAGTTCGTGCTATGTTCTACGGCTTAGGTTCTGATGGTACAGTTGGTGCAAATAAGAATTCTATCAAAATTATTGGTGAAGGAACAGATAATAACGCTCAAGGTTATTTTGTCTATGATTCCAAAAAATCGGGTTCAATGACTGTTTCTCATCTGCGGTTTGGTGCTGGGAAAATTCGTTCAACTTACCTGATAAATCAAGCTAATTTTATTGGTTGTCATCATTGGGGATTTGTTGAAAGTATTGATATTTTAAAATCCGCTGCGCCGGGGGCAATTTTGTTGTTAAATAGTCCTTATGATGCTGATACCGTTTGGGAAAATATACCACTAAAAGTACAACAGCAGATTATTGACAAAACCCTGAAAGTGTATGCTATTAACGCTAGTCAAGTAGCGAAAAATAGCGGCATGGGTAGAAGAATTAACACTATCATGCAGGTGTGTTTCTTTGCTTTGGCGGGAGTTTTACCAGAAAAAGAAGCAATTGCTAAAATCAAACAAGCCATAGAAAAGACCTATGGTAAAAAAGGTGCAGAAATTGTCCGTATGAATCTACAAGCTGTGGACAACACCTTAGAAAATCTCCATGAAATCAAAATTCCCAAAAAGGAGAATTACCAATTAGCAATTAGCAATTACCAATCACCAATCACCAAACCCGAATTTGTCGAGAATGTTCTTGGAAAAATTATGGTATGGGAAGGTGATGATTTACCTGTCAGTGCTTTACCTGCTGACGGAACTTTCCCTAGTGGAACTGCAAAATGGGAAAAACGCAATGTTGCGGAAGAAATTCCGGTATGGGATGAAGATGTCTGCGTTCAATGTGGGAAATGCGTGATGGTTTGTCCCCATAGTGCAATTCGCGCTAAAGCTTATCAACCAAGTGAGTTAGTTAACGCACCGATAACTTTCAAATCAACTAACGCTAAAGATAAGGATTTTGCTAACCAGAAATTTACCATTCAAGTAGCACCGGAAGACTGTACAGGTTGTACTATCTGCGTTAATGTTTGTCCTGCAAAAAACAAAGCGGAACCGACACGGAAGGCTATTAATATGAGTCCGCAGTTACCATTGCGGGAACAAGAACGGGAAAACTGGAATTTCTTTTTGAGTTTACCAAATCCCGATCGCACAAAGTTGAAGTTAAACCAAATTCGTCAGCAGCAATTGCAGGAACCGTTGTTTGAATTTTCCGGTGCTTGTGCTGGTTGCGGAGAAACGCCCTACCTTAAATTATTAACACAATTATTTGGCGATCGCTCTCTCATTGCCAATGCGACCGGTTGTTCTTCCATTTACGGTGGAAATTTACCCACAACTCCTTGGAGTCAAAACGCTGACGGAAGAGGGCCAGCATGGTCTAATAGCCTGTTTGAAGATAACGCGGAATTTGGTTTTGGTTATCGTCTCTCCCTCGACAAACAAGCGCAATTTGCAGCAGAGTTATTGCAACAATTCAGCGGTGAGTTAGGGGATAATTTGGTCAACGGCATTCTCCACGCTGAACAAAAAGATGAAGCTGACATTTGGGAACAACGGGAACGAGTCGCAGTTCTCAAACAAAAGCTAGAAGAGATTACCAACGCAGATGCACACAGATACACGCAGATAGAAGAAAATAATATCCGCGTTAATCAGCGTTTATCTGCGTTTGAAAATCTTAAATCCTTGGCTGATTATTTAGTCAAGAAAAGCGTTTGGATAGTTGGGGGTGATGGTTGGGCTTATGACATTGATTTTGGGGGGATTGATCATGTTTTAGCCAGTGGTAAAAACGTCAATATTCTTGTTATGGATACAGAAGTTTATTCTAACACAGGCGGGCAATCTTCCAAAGCAACTCCCAAAGGTGCGATCGCTAAATATGCAACTGGTGGAAAACCTGCACCAAAGAAAGACTTGGGTTTAATGGCCATGACTTACGGTAATGTCTATGTAGCGAGTGTGGCATTAGGTGCGCGAGATGAACATACACTCAAAGCATTTTTAGAAGCGGAAGCTTTTGATGGGCCATCTTTGATAATTGCCTACAGTCATTGTATTGCTCACGGTATTGATATGACCACCGGTTTACAACAGCAAAAGGCTTTAGTAGATGCAGGAAGGTGGTTGTTATATCGCTATAATCCTACATTGCAGACACAGGGTAAAAATCCCTTACAATTGGATATGAAAGCGCCTTCCGAGTCTGTAGAAAAGTCAATGTATCAAGAGAACAGATTTAAGATGTTGACGAAGAGTAAACCGGAAGTTGCCAAGTTGTTGTTAGAACAAGCGCAAATGGAAGTTAATGCCAGATGGGAAATGTATCAATATTTAGCGAATAGGTAAATAGCTCTTCCCATTTTAGGTAGCCAGAGTCTGCCTAGCAAGGTAAACAGCCGCAGTGTGGGCAGGTTTTGTCTAACTTCCAATTGATTGCAAATGGTTGTAAACTGCTACACCATAAAAAACTACCGTCTTCTCAATTTACCAGGACTCACGCACTGAAACGGAAAACTGTCATTCTGAGCGCAGCGAAGAATCTCTCCAGAAGTTGAAACGCCTATTCTACCGTTCTCAACTTGGCTGAGTGCGTAAGTCCTATTTACGTGGCTTAGTCTTTTTAATTGGCTGAGGGCGAGAAAACTTAGAAACTGGCTGGAATTTCTCTACTGGTACATCTTGCAGCGCCTTCTCCATAAAATCGCGCCAAATCGGAGCAACCATACCACCACCTGTAGCAAGGCGAGCTAACTGTTTATTATCATCTCTTCCCACCCAAATAGCAGTTGTTAACTGAGGTACTGTACCAATAAACCAGATATCTTTTTCTGAAGAAGTTGTACCAGTTTTTCCCGCAGATGGACGGCTTATAATCGCACCTCTACCAGTTCCTTCTTTAACTGCCGATTGCATCACATCTAAAATCGCAGCTGATGCCCAAGGATTAAGAACTCGCTGCGGCTTTGGAGTATTATCGAGCAAGACATTGCCACTACTATCACTGACACGGACAATAAGCGTTGGCGACGATTTCCAGCCATAATTAGCAAAAGTCGCATAAGCACTAGCTATTTCCAGTGGTGTAACACCAATTGCACCTAATGGCAAAGAAGTGACAGGTTCCATCGGACTCATAATTCCTAAAGTACGGCAAGTCTCGATAACTTTATTGATTCCTATCTGTTGACCAAGCTTAACTACAGGAACATTACGAGATAGCGCCAAAGCATTACGAATTGGGATTGCACCCTTAAAACTATGATCGTAATTGCGTGGAGAATAGACACCTCCTTCCACATCAGGGTAGGTAACTGGGGTATCGAGTATGGTTGTATCTGGAGTAAACTTACCACTAGCAAAGGCAGTATAGTAAACAAATGGTTTAAAAGCCGAACCAGGCTGACGCAGTGCTTGAGTTACCCGGTTAAATTCACTGGATTTTGAATCGACACCACCTACCAATGCTTTGATAAATTGAGTGCGTGGATCAATTGCAACTAAAGCCATTTGATTTTTATTTAACCCTTGATTTTCAAGAGTTTTATGCCATTTATTGATAGTTGCTTCTGCCATTATTTGCAAGTCTGATGCTACCGTAGTTTGCACACGCATTCCACCTTTAAATACTGCATCATGCCCAAACTTTTTAATCAATTCCTGTTTTACAGCATTGGTAACATCAGGAAAAACACTACCTTGAAATGACTTGATTTGACCAAGTTTAATTTTTTGTTGAATAGCATCATCATATTCTTGCTGGCTAATCCATTTTAATGCCCGCATTCTTCCTAATACTTGCCTTTGTTTCTGTTTAGCCAAATTCATGTTGACAAAAGGGCTAAATTTTTCTGGAGCTTGAATCAAACCTGCCATCATTGCTGATTCACTCAAAGTCAAATTCTCCACCGATTTATTAAAGTAGGTCTGTGCTGCTGTTTCTACACCATAGTTGTTATGACCCCAATAAACTTGATTGAGGTACATTTCTAAAATCCGGTCTTTACTGAGAATTTGCTCTAAGCGAATGGCTAATATCGCTTCTGCTATTTTGCGGCTTAAAGCACGCTCCCTAGATAAAAAAAGATTTTTCACCAGCTGCATGGTGATTGTAGAACCTCCTTCTTTGACACCACCAGCTACCCAATTGACTACAGCCGCACGTCCAATTCCTCCGGGGTCAATGCCGTGATGATTGTAGAAATAATTATCTTCACTGGCTAATACTGCGCGTTTTAAATTGGGGGGAATTCTATCTAGTGATACAACTTTTCGATTGGCTTCTCCATGTATACCTACTAGCAATTTGCCGTTAATGTCATAAATGTAAGTTGTTTCTGCTGGCAAAAAGTTGACTATATTTTTAACATTTGGTAAATTGCGGCAACTAATAGCTAGGCCAATTAGTCCTCCTACAATCACAGAACTTGCCAGCATTCCGATTGATAATAGAGTACTACCAGTAATCAGACCTACTTCTCTCCAAAACTCAAAACTAGGTGAAGTCTGAAATTCTGACTGTTTCTGTTGAAAAGTTTCTGATGAAGACATGGTGTTTTTTTTCTTTACTTCTAAAGAAAACGATAATTTGACAATTTATTTAATGAAACAGCAAAATATTTAATGTAACAAGCAAATCAGTACTTACTCAACTAGTAGTCTGTCAAGAACTAATTGACGAATAAAAAAATCTTTCTTCTTCCTTCTTCCTTCGCGCTCTTTGCGTCCTTCGCGGTTCGTTTCTTCCTTATCCGTCAAAATATATTTGACAGACTACTAGCATCTGAGTTGGGGTACGTAAGTCATAGAAAATATAACTACTTATCTCATTGTGATTATTTTCAAAACTTTTACCTCTGACAAAAGTTATAAAAATAGAATCAAAAGTTAGGGATGCAAACTGCTATGAAATTTTTTCAGTTTTCACAAATCAAAGTATACGAAAATTGCGGTATATTATTATTAATCAGTAGAAGTAACTAGCAATCATGACTAAATATATAATGTGGGGAACTTACTGCGAAGACGTGTTAGAAAAACGCGATCCCTATCGTCAAGCCCATTTAGAAGGATTAGCAAAACAAAAAGAATCAGGTGTTTTGATTACTCTTGGCCCTACTAAAGATGTTACTAAAGTTTTTGGCATTTACGAAGCCGAAGATGAAGCTACTGTCCGTCAATTAGTCGAAGCTGATCCCTATTGGCAAAACGGCATCTGGACAGAATATTTTATTAAAGAGTGGATTCAAGCTTTTTAGTTTCTAATCATTATGTTACAGAAGACATCTAGCAATTGGTTATTATAGATTTGTTCTTCTTGTGAAACACCGCTACATCTCTTGGAAATTAGCGGTATATAGCGGTTATCGGTTGAGTGAAGTACAAAAACCCCACCCCCAACCCCCTCCTCCTTCCGGATTCACCAGTCGCCTACGGTGGGAAACCCGCCAACAGCGCTGGTTCACCGCAAGCGAGGAGGGGGCTATGATATACCTCATGTGATTAGGAAACGCTATAAACATTTTTGCAGCTAATTATAAGTTCAAAATAGTTTTTAGAACTTGCTCATCAGTAAAGTAAGAAAGATGAGTTTTTCCTCTTAATTGCTTAATTAAATCAAATTTGAGCTTATTTTTAAACGATTGAATTTTTGGATAAGTAGATCCTTGAGGAAAAGGTGTTTTAGTAGAAAGCCAGTCTTGGTCTGAATAAAAATCTGTCCAGCTTTCCAGTTTTTCATTATCTACACATTTTTTAATTTCCTCATCAATCCATTCAGAACGATAGGATAATATTGCTAGAGGTCCCCCTAGAGTAATGTGTCTGAGTGCTTGATCTTTGTGATAGTCTGCGACAAAATCAGTCGCTACAACTACTCCCCAACTATGGGATAATATTGTAATCTTACTATAAAAATTTTCATTTACTAAATCATAAACAATCTCCGATAACCTGGATCTTATTTTGCTGCGGATAACTTTGCCATCTGTGTCTTGATCTAAAAATTTCATCGTGAAATAACTAATATCAATACCTGTGTTAACAGGAAAAAAATTGATTAATGCGCTTAAAATTAACCAGATAGACCAGCCTCCTAAATATTTCCCTAATTCACCTACCTGGGTTGCAAAATTTTTATCAAGTGCAAATCCTAGAATTGTATTATCTTGACCTATTGCTGTTAGAGCCATAACAATGGTGCCATAATACCAACATATTAGTAAAAATATAGAGGATACAAAACTCTGAAATAAAAGAGGGTATTTTGTGGCAGACAGCCAAATTTTAGAAAATATCCAGTAGAAGAAAAGTGATGTACCTCCTATTAATTTTTCTTTTAATCCTACATCACTAAGTTTACAAGTCAAGTCCAACCAAAATACTTCATATATATCAACATTTTTAATATTATTATTCAAATTAACTTGAAATCTTTTGCCACTATATCCTCCGACTTTAGCTGTCTCAATCTCTTTTATTTCTATATTTTCCAACTGCTGTGTGAGTCCATCAGTCAAACATGAGAGATAATAGCCTTTTTCAATTGGACTCCATCCAGGGATAAAAATTACTACTTCTTTTGATAATGACATACTTGATTAGATTAAGTATTGTTTTTACAGTTGAGTAAATAATAGTGTCATCGACCAATTATCTATGGTTAAGGGGAAATTTGGGAGTTGATGAGGGTTAGAAAATCTCCCAAATTCATGTTTAATTCCATTAAAAAATTAAAATTAATATCTATCCCTTGAGTGCCTTTCTAAAGTTGCGTCGATAGGATGGATTAGCAATAAACAACACTGGCCATAACAATGAAAAACCAATACGATTCGGCAGAGTTTGATTAAAATTGGTTTTCCTAAACCCAGTCCAAAACTTCCAAGCACCACCTAAATAAACTACTAACAGACCAAAAATAATGAATTGACTCATTGTTATCAACTTCCTTAGTAACTGAGAGAATTTTATTTAAAACTCACCATGCAGTAGAGAGAATTCATCGCCAATATAGATAAGATATAAATCAGGCTATCACTCTATGGCGTTGAAGTCACTTATTTATAGTTTAAATTAGTATCCCCCATTGCTGCTATTAATGAGAACAGGATTGCTATATATAGCCTGTGATATCACGTCCGGTAAAATGCTTGTCATTCTGATAGCGCAGCGTGGCGTATGACTCCTACGTCGTCACGCAAGCTATAGCCATACGAAGTGAAGAATCTCCGAGATACTAGAGCCTACGGCTCCCGTTAGGGATACGCTGCACTACGTTCCGCTCACTATGACACATATATTTTATCGTAAGTGATTAGGCGAACATGATATGACAGCAAGAAAACAGAGTTTAATCAGGAATTTAACCAATTATCAATTACTTTTTCCCTATTACCAGCCTAAACTAGATGACTAGTAACTTGGGTTAGTTGCAGATGTCTCTTATGGAAGTTCCTCAAAAATCAATATATAGAGGAGACTAAATAAAGAAGAACCAAGTTTTATAACGGATTTTGATGCAGCCTAGGTTGCAAAGAGGAGGATTTATGCGTGCAGTACTAATGGCGGGGGGTTCGGGGACAAGGTTACGTCCCTTAACTTGCGATCTACCGAAACCGATGGTTCCTATATTAAATCGACCAATTGCTGAACATATCATTAATCTTCTCAAACGACATCACATCACGGAAGTAATTGCCACATTACATTATTTACCTGATGTTCTCCGAGATTATTTCCAAGATGGCAGCGATTTTGGCGTGCAGATGACCTACGCTATTGAAGAGGATCAACCTTTAGGAACAGCAGGGTGTGTCAAGAATATTGCTGAACTTCTGGATGAGACTTTTTTAGTAATTAGCGGAGATAGTATCACAGATTTTGACTTGAGTGCTGCGATCGCATTTCATAAACAAAAACAGTCAAAAGCAACTTTAATTTTAACCCGTGTTCCCAACCCCATTGAATTTGGGGTCGTCATTACTGACGAAGAGGGACGAATACAGCGATTTTTAGAAAAACCTTCCACTAGCGAAATTTTTTCCGATACTGTCAATACTGGTACTTATATTTTAGAACCCGAAGTTTTAGACTATTTACCAGAAAACACTGAATCTGATTTTTCCAAAGACTTATTCCCCTTACTCCTAGCCAAAAATGAGCCAATTTACGGTTATGTAGCCCAAGGTTACTGGTGTGATGTGGGTCATTTAGATGCATATCGTGAAGCTCAATATGATGCTTTAGCTAGGAAGGTAAAACTAGATTTTCCCTATACAGAAACTTCTACTGGTGTGTGGGTGGGTCAAAACACTTACATTGATCCGACAGCTAGAATTGAAACTCCGGCTGTAATTGGCGATAATTGCCGCATTGGGGCGAGAGTACAAATTGAAGATGGGACTGTGATTGGTGATAATGTCACTATTGGCGCTGATGCTAATTTGAAGCGTCCCATAGTTTGGAATGGGGCAATTATTGGTGATGAAGCCCAACTATCGGCTTGTGTAATTTCCCGTGGAACTCGTGTAGATAGACGCGCTCATGTATTAGAAGCTGCTGTAGTTGGTTCCCTTTCTACGGTGGGAGAAGAAGCGCAAATTAGTCCTGGGGTGCGAGTTTGGCCGAGTAAAAAGATTGAATCTGGTGCAGTTTTAAATATTAATCTAATTTGGGGAAATACTGCCCAACGGAATTTATTTGGTCAAAGGGGTGTTCAAGGTTTAGCTAATATCGACATTTCTCCAGAATTTGCGGTGAAATTAGGTGCTGCTTATGGTTCGACTTTAAAACCAGGTTCTAAAGTCACAGTTTCCCGTGACCAGCGCAATGTCTCACGCATGGTGACTCGTTCTTTAATTGCTGGTTTGATGTCGGTAGGTGTGGATATTCAAAACCTCGATTCTACAGCTATTCCCATTACCCGAACTGTTATCCCCACAATGGGAGTTGCTGGGGGTATTCATGTGCGAATACATCCAGATCGTCCTGATTATATCCTAATTGAATTCATGGATAATAAGGGAATTAATATTACTAAAGCACAGGAAAAAAAGATTGAGGGCGCTTATTTTAAGGAAGATATGCGGAGAGCGCAAAGTCATGAAATTGGTGATGTCGCCTATCCTAGCCAAGTAATTGACCGTTATTGTACTGCTTTTGAGAAGCTATTGAATGTTTCCACCCTCAGCAATAGTAGAGCTAAGGTGGTAATTGACTATGTTTATGCTGTGTCTGGGGCAGTTTTACCCCAAATGTTAGATAAATTTGGTGCTGATGCGGTGGTGCTGAATGCGAGTTTGAATAAAGCTTCAATGACTACCACTAACCGGGAAGGACTACTGACTCAATTGGGTCATGTGGTGGAAGCACTAAAAGCTAATTTTGGGGTGCAGGTATCAGCTAATGGGGAACAACTGATTTTAGTTGATGAGTCTGGTTATCCGATTCGGGGGGAAATTTTGACGGCGTTGATGGTGGATATGATGTTAACATCTAATCCGAGAAGTTCGGTAGTTGTACCGGTTCATGCTTCTAGTGCTGTGGAACAAGTTGCGCGTCGTCATGATGGTAAGGTAATTCGCACGAAAGCAAATCCGACGGCGTTAATGGAGGCTTCTCAGAAAAATCCGAATGTGGTTTTGGGTGGAAGTGGTGAAACTGGTTTTATTTTCCCCCATCTTCATCCGGGGTTTGATTCGATGTTCTGTATTGCCAAGTTGATTGAGATGTTAACTATTCAAGAGCGATCGCTTGCATCTGTTCGCGCCGAACTGCCACGAGTCATTCACAAGAACTATACCATCCGTTGTCCTTGGACTGCAAAGGGGGCATTAATGCGTTATTTGGTGGAAACTCACCCAGCCCAAAATCTGGAATTAATTGATGGGGTCAAAATTTGTCAACCCTATGATGATAGTTGGGTGTTGGTTTTGCCTGATGCTAGTGAACCAATGGTACATTTATTTGCCAATAGTAGCGATCGCGATTGGGTAGATGAAAATCTGAGAAACTACCGCAATCGTGTCCAAACTTTTGTGGAAAGACAACAAGAACATTACGCAACTGAAATGTAACTTCTCCCAATCAAATTTTTGTCCAGCCCTGCTTTTGATCGCAGGGCTTATACTTTTAATTTAATTTTTTCTAACCCCTTGATTCGGTAAAGACATACTGTATGATCATACTCTTAAACTTATTTCTCTTACCAAGAGTTTACTTCAGAAAATTAAAAAATTTAGTTTAAGGAGTGGTTTCACTATGACATCAAGACATTCTTTTGAAGAAAGTTTTAACCCGTTAGAAAAATTAGAATACCTTCCATTACTTGATGCAGGTTTAAAATTAGTTAGAGAAAAGACAAGGTTTAAATTTTCTCCCGATGGTAATAAACTATTTTATTAAACCTTCAAACTTTAAATCAGATTCCCAATATTTAACCCAGAGATGCAATTAACTGTATAACTCTTTCCTTCACCTGATCTCGCACACGAAGAAAGGTGTGAATATCCTGACCTTGAGGATCATCAAGTTGCCAATCTGCAAACACATCTCTTAAAACCCAAGCTTCTGGTAAGTTCACACCACAACCGCATAAAGAAATCACCACATCAAAATCTTCAGGGTTAAAATCACTGAAAGTTTTAGAAGTTTGATGACTAATATCAATCCCTATTTCTGCCATAACTTGCACAGTGATGGGATCTAATTCACTAGACGCTAAACCAGAACTAGAAACAGCGATTTTTCCTGCTCCTAAAGTTTTAGCAAAACCCTCTGCCATTTGGGAACGACGAGAATTATGTTTACAGATAAACATTACTTTTTTCATGACATTATTAATTATTAATAAATTGCACAATTAAATCTAAGCTATGTGAATAAAAATTCATGAATTCATGGTGGGACATTGCCCACCCTTCCCATATCATGCACAACAAGGTTTTTTCAAAGGTTGTACTACCTGTTCAGAATCTATAGTAGCACCCACATTCTCTTCTGGTTTTGTATCTGCCACCTTCACCACAAATACTTCCCAGCGATTTCCATCAGGATCTGTCACCCACACCTTATCTTGTAAAGCATAGCAACATTCTGTATTTTCCTCTGTAAACAATGCTAGTCCAGCTTCTGCAAACCTTTTTATAGAAGCTTGTACTTCTTGTGTACTTTCAACCTGTACACCTAAATGAGATAATGCTCCCCCAGTCTGTACGCTAGAAGTTAGATTCAGTGTCAGGTTTAAAGCTGGGTTGGGAATATCAAACTTAGCATAGTCAGTCTTATATTTCACAGGTTCTACACCAAACATTGCTTGATAAAATGTTACGGATTTCTCAATGTTAGTGACATTCAATGCGACATGAGTTTTTAGAACTGACATAAATTTTGCTCCTTGTAGGAATTATATAATATTGATACTTATCAATATTTACCTTTATCAATATATTGCCAGAACATATAGATGGATGTCAATATAAAAATATGAATTTTCCTAAAAATATTTCCAATTGTTGTACACCGCTGCTTTCCAGCTTTATCAAGCCTGATGAAACTGCCCAAATAGCAGCTATATTTCGAGTCTTAGGAGAACCTGCTCGGTTGCAATTGTTAAGTCTTATTGCCAATCAAGCAACAGGTGAAGCCTGTGTTTGCGAGCTAACAGAGCCTTTAGGACTATCACAACCTACTGTTAGTCATCATCTGAAAGTATTGTATGAAGCTGGTTTGCTCCAGAAAGAACGACGTGGTACTTGGATTTATTATCGAATTGTACCTGAGAGAATTAAAGCTTTACAAAGTGCTTTGGCTCTACCTTAGCAAACTTAATTTCTAGGAAGGATGAATACAGCGGGGATCTAACAAAGTTGCCTTGTGAGGTTCTCGCGGAAACCATGCTGCTGTGCGCTTACAAAATTCAACCAGCATTAACATTACTGGAACTTCAATTAAAACTCCTACGACTGTTGCTAATGCAGCACCAGAATTTAAACCAAATAACATTACTGCTGTGGCAATAGCAACTTCAAAATGATTACTAGCACCAATTAAAGCCGCAGGAGCTGCATCCTCATAAGATATATTCAATTTTAATGCTGCTACATAACTAATCAAGAAAATGAAATTAGTTTGAATAAACAAGGGAACAGCAATTAATAAAATGTGCAAGGGATTGTTAATAATTAATTCACCCTTAAAGGCAAATAGCAAAACTAAAGTAATCAATAAAGCACTAATAGCAATGGGAGAAAGATATTTCAGAAATTCTCTTTCAAACCATTCTCTACCTTTATATTTAAAAATCCAGTAGCGGCTATACATCCCTGCTACTAATGGCAACCCAACATATATTAATACTGATAAAACTATTGTTTGCCAGGGAACTGTTAAATCATTTGCTGCTAGTAACCACCTACCTAATGGTGCATATAAAAACAGCATGGCTAGAGAATTAACTGCCACCATTACCAAGGTATGTCCTTGATTTCCATAGGCAAGATATCCCCACATTAAAACCATTGCTGTACAGGGAGCAATTCCTAATAAAATTGCCCCAGCGATGTAAGAATTGGCTAAACTAACTTCATTACCACGAATTAATTCTGTACCTGTAATCAATGGTTTAAATAACCAACCTAAAAAGAATTGGGCAAATACTACCATTGTGAATGGTTTAATCAACCAATTTATTACTAAAGTCAGAATTACAGGTTTTGGGGTGCGGAGTGCATTTGCAGCTTGGGTAAAGTCGATTTTTACCATGATGGGGTACATCATGAAAAATAGACATATAGCAATGGGAATTGAGACTTGATAAATACTAATAGCGTCTAGTGTAACAGCAATTCCTGGAAATAATTTCCCCAATGCAATTCCTACTAAAATGCAGATAAATACCCAAACAGTGAGATATTTTTCAAAAAAGCTGAGATTGCTTTGAGCTTTAACTGGAGTTATATTTTCTCCATGATTTACATTCATAAATATCTCCTAATAATCAACAGATGTAATTTATAATTGGTAAAAACTATAGATAGTTTTTGTCAATTGAGTGATGTAAAATAACCCCCTCCCCGCTGTTTTGTGGAGGGGAATATGATATGAATCAATACCATCTCTATTGCTGATATGGAAAGTATGTATCTATCAGTTCAAAAAAAATTGATATGTTAATCAATAGGATAACACCATATACAAATATTAATCAATAAAATTTGATGTATTGGGTAGAGGAGTTAAAGCAAAGTGGTGAGTATGGCAAATGAAGCCTCAGAGAAACTAACAGGACTTACGCAACTGGCTTGCTTTGTAGGATGCGTCAGACCTATAAATTGGTTATTATCAATAGATTTACCATATCTGACGCACAGGCAGAAGATATTAAATGTGACACTTGCGTAAGTCCTGACTAACCTACTTCTACAAATTTATAAGTCGTAGATAAGGCACTCCAAAGCATCTGGATACATCTCACAATAGCTTTCTAGAGAAGTTTTGTGATGTTGTGCCTGTTTTTGATGTGCTTTTTCGGCTTGCAATTCTTCGACAATATCCCAAGCTACTGCACAATTAGGAGAATTATTTCCATTTTCCTCACAGGTTGCACGAGCTTCAACAATTGCTTCGAGAATCGCGTGTTCAATTGTTTGAGTGCTATTTTTATCGGAGTTAATAGCAGCTTGAACTCCATCTAAAGATGTCATGATACTTTCACCTGTTGAGATAAATATTGACTGATAGCTGCCTTTGGTATCAGGAAGCTCACACTTTCCGTTTAGATAAGCTCTACAAAATAAGATGGTTTCAGCATCTTAGTAATTTTTAGACTTTGTTGAACTCTGATCAAAGGTAACAATTCAAAAAATACTTTTTAGTTAATCTCTATACTGTTTGTGTAACGAAAACATAGAGATAACTATTTTATTGGTGGAAGATTTTATTAAGTTTTTATTTGTTTTAAATTGCAATTTAATTAATACCAATTTTATGTGAGGCTGCACAGAATAATGACATCAATTGAATTATCTGCGTTTATCTGCGGTCAATTATTCTTGATATCTTATTCTATGCAACTTCATATCAATTTTTCAAAATTCTCCGAATTTTCCTTCTAATTCTGCTCGCAGCCGATACAAAATTGTATTTTTATCAACTTGGGATAAAATCTCTTGAATAACGGTACTAGCACCTAACTGTCCCCAGGTACAGCCTTTTTCTAGATATACCTGTGCCGCTTTACCAATAGTATAAGAACCATAGGCGGCAATACCAGCTTGAGCAACACCTCCGGTGAGCTTCGCTAATGCACCACCGGCAAAAGTAGTAATATTCAGAGGATTATCACCACTGGCTAGAACAGCAGTACTATTACCTAAACCTAACATTAAACTACTGCCTATTTCTCCTAACAATAAACCGCCAGAACTGAATAAAATGGTTTTTAATAGGTTAGTAGCTTCATAGCTAGTCATTGGTAAACCGTAGAATCTGGCTAAAGAACGAATTAAAGCTAAATCGGTAATTGCCCCACCAATAACATCTAAAACAGGAATGGGATTTAAAGCGATCGCAAGAGCTTTATATTTGCTAAATTTCCAAATGATATCTTCTGCCTCTTTTTGGCGTAAATCAATGGTTTTTTGAGCTATGGATGCTTCTGAGTCCCGTGCTTGCAGGAGTGCATTTAAAGCTAAGAGCGATCGCCCTTCCCGATTTAGTATATTGAGTATGGTTTGCTTAAGTTCCTCAACCTGCGGTGGTGGCGTTTCCCATTCATAGCTCACACTCCCATCTGCATATTCTACCCTCACCTCCATCGGTGCAGGTTCAGCCGCTACCATTACAATTTCATCAGGTAATAAAGGTTTAGCTTGAAGATTTCCTGACCCCAATTGCTGTAAATTTTGGTAAATAGCTTTTCTATCTATTTCTGGATATAAATCAATTTTATTAAACACCAAAATCAGGGGTTTTTGAGCTTGGCGTAATTCTAGTAACCCTTGATACTCAATTCTAGTAATATCACCGGATACAACAAACAAAATCAAATCAGCCTGACGTGCCACATCTCGCGCCATTTGCGCCCTTGATTCCCCCTCAATTTCATCTAATCCAGGAGTATCAATTAATTCAACTAAAACCTTTCCCCCCGGTTTCCACCGGACAGAACGAGGCCATTGAGTTACACCATTGAGGGGGCCAGTTTGAAGGATTTTTTCCTCTAGCAAAGAATTCAAAACCGCAGACTTCCCACGACTCACCAAACCAAAAGCCGCAATTCTAATTACATTAGTGTCTAGTTTGTTGAGTGTAGCAGTTAAAGCTTCTATTTCTGGTTTTACCAAACTTGCCAATTCTGGTTTAGATGATAGCTGTCCAGACTTGCGGAGATATCCATACCAAGATAGTGCTTGTCTAAGACTAGCACGGGCGCGGTTTAAATGAGTTTCTTGCAGATTACGCACTGCGTTAGGTTGGGACAAAGTGAAACAAACAAAGGGTTATATATTCATTTATATCGAAATTTCTACTTTTTTCACCGCTTGGATCACCTTGAGAAATTTCTATTCAGAACGTAGGACTATCTTCATTATCCCAACTTTTACTAGAATCTTGACATTTAAGTAATTGGACAAAAATATTTACAGTCATTGCGAGCGAAGCGAAGCAATCCCAGCCCCTGCGATTGCGTCATTCCACTTCGTTCCATTCGCAATGACATTGTGTAATTAATTCTGTCCAGGTACTTACTAGAATCGTCTATCCAAGAAATCGAAATCGGATAGTTTAAAAAAGCAGTATCAAACCTAGAAAGTTTAGTAATTCCTAAGTTATACGTCTTTTTACTCCTCAAAACGAGGAAAATCTCAAAAAGCTATTCTCCTCTCTTGCTAAAATAGTACTAATGTACTATAATATCCTTATCGCATCCACTCTCTTAGGACTTACGCAAGTGTCACACACAATGTCTCTTGTAGGATAGGCCAGACCTATAAAGTGGTTAGTATCAACATATTTTCGACATCGAACGCACCCTACTAATATTCCAGTTGCGTAACTCCTACCTCTAAAAGCCTTCTAGAAGATGGATTTAACGGTTAATCTTATGATGAAACACTACATTCTCAATCTTAATCCAACTGCAAAGCATGAATGGGATAGATATATTTTACGTGATCCGTTAACCGCAAAACGTCCAGATATTGCCAAGTTAATTGCTGAAGCAGTGGGTGCGGATACAGGTAATTATTTAGTCAGTGTCAACATTCAAGTCACAGTGTTAGAAGAAGCAACAGTTTCACCAGCGGAACAGCTTTCGCTACCTTTTCCTGAGGTAAATGTTTCTTCGCAGCGACGGGAAGCTGCATAAACAAAAGAGTAGAAGGGGTAAAATAAAATCAATATTGTAAATTTTTTATTTTCTAACCCCTTCACCAATATATTGGAAATCGTAAAATCATCATTTTACTAGGCTATATAAGCCTAATAAGTTGCTTTGAATAATATGTTTCTTTTGTAAATAATTTAGTGCTTCTAAAATTTTATTTTCATTAAACTTGTCAGCCTTGCGTAGCGACCATTCTTGTATATGCTCCGTAACACCTGCTACTGTTAATTCTCGTTCAGATTCTAACAAATAGCAAATTGTTGAAAGCAGTTCTAAGTCTTCGTCATGAATGACTTCATTTACAAAAACTGTAGCTTCATGAATAGCCTTATTGAAGCTGTTAAGTTTTTGTTCTACTGATTCACTAATTAGCATAGTTTTAGCTAAATTTAAAGCTTCCTCAGTATTAACATTATAAAAATCCTGAAATTCCTTAATATCCTTGCAGAGAATATCAATAGCATGAGCATAAGGACCATATTTATTTTTGGAAAAGTTGAAGTAAGCTTTACCTAAGAATAAATTCATAAAGTAACCTGTTTTTTGCAACCGTAATTTATTAAATTTAGGTAGTTTTGATTTAAAATTCATCAAAACTAAATGGGATGTATTTAGTTTTGGTGCTTGTATACTCTTTGCAGCATAATACTGTGATGGTTCATAAATTAATATTTCTACTGAATCTGAAATAGGAGTCAAATAATCAATTACTATTGGTCTAATATCAGTCCAATTTAGACCACCATTGCCACAACCTAACGGTGGAACAGCTATAGATTTTATATTTAATGATTGTATTAATTTCACTAATTCTACAAGACCTTGATGAATATAATCAATTTGAGATTTTTGTCTCCACTTATCCTTAGTTGGAAAATTTATGATTAATTTTTCTTTTTCCCAAAAGTAATGTATTGTCCCTATCCTAAGGGATTTATTTCTACAAGCTTTAATATAATCTTTATTATTTTCTGGAAATCTTAATTTAAATTGATAGGCAATTCCTTTACCCATGTATCCTTCACAGTTAACTGTGTTAACCAAGCATTCTGTACTAGATTCTAAAATGTCACCAACAGTAAATTTGAACATAATTCAATCAATTCACAAACATATTAGGATTTGAATTGATATAAAAATTATAGGAAAGTTCATAATGATCACACATTCCTTCGATATAATTTTTTATATCCTCATTTCTAACATAAATACAGCTAAAGTCATTATGGTTAATTGTATGTTGTGATAAACACTCTGCCATACAGATATGTTTACAGTTAACATCTGAATAATCCCTTTTATCCATTATATCCCATTCTATCTTTTCATACCCCTGTAAATAGTTATACAGAACTAAAGGTTTCATAGCATTAGGGTGTTTAGGAATTATTTTAAAATTGTTGTTCTTAGCAAATTCCCTATGAATGCAAATGTAAATAAATTCTTTATCAGGAAAATTTTTTTGTACCCTTCCGTCAAAAGGATTGTTTGCGAAAAAGTGAAATGGTACATACTGCGTCAAATTATTATCCTGTCTAAAATTAATAATATCCGAATCGGCTACATCATCAAAGTTTTCAATTTTATTCCGTGCCAATAACCCATAATCTAGGATACACTCAAGATTATCTAAGGAAGTCAAGTGATACAAAAGTTTCTGATCTCGAATAGACATATACCTGAAATAGATAGTAATTTACGTTTGCCATATCTTTTCGTTACATGGCGTAATGCTGAGGTTATATTTTAAACTCTATATTCAGTATATATGAAAATTGGTAATATTTTTATTGTGTTTATAATAATTGCTTTTAGCAGGATTCAGCAATTGTTAGAAAGTTTAGTAATGCAATTAATTATCGTGAAGTTTTTATAAAAGTTTATAAATTAAATGTATTACTCATAACTCAGCACTGACTTCAGTAGTTTCTCAATTTGTTGATTAATAGTTGTCACATCAAAACGCTCACTAGCATGAATTCTAGCATAATTGGCAATAGTCGCAGTTTTTGTATTTTCATTAATACAAGTATTAATCACCTGTGCTAATTCCTGGGGGTTATTTGGTGTAACTAAAAAACCATTAATTCCATCTTTTACTAACTCCATTACTCCCCCTGCTTTAGCAGCAACGACAGGTTTACCGCACAGCATGGCTTCAACAATAACCCTTCCAAAAGGTTCAGGTGCAGTCGAAGTATGAGCTACTAAATCACACATAGTCATTAATTGGGGAATATCCGAGCGAAATCCTAAAAATTTAACCTGGTTTTCCAGTCCCAATGCAGTAACTTTTTGGTGTAATTCTTGCACATATTCCTGTTCTCCAAATAAAGCATCACCTACTAACAGAACTATCACATCTTGCGGACATTTAGCTAGGGCGCTAATTAAAATATGCTGTCCTTTCCAAGGAGAAAGCCGACTAAAGTGTCCAATAATAAATTTTTCATCTAATCCTAATTCTTGCCTGAGGTTTCTAACTTCAGTTTCAGGAACTTGGTAATCAGTTGCTGAAAACCCATTATAAACAACTTCAATAATATCTGGTTTTCCTCCCGCTTCTAAAAATGCTATTTTACTAGCTTGGGAATTAGCAATTACTAATGAAGCAAACTGGTTTACTAAAGTAACTGCAACCCGTAGGTTAGTTTGGCTAAAGTGTTCTGGGGAAAGAATATCATGTAAATGATAAACCAAGGGACGACGAGCTAAAAAACTCGCTACTGCACCAACAACTAAGGCTTTTTGAGTATTAGCATAAATTAAATCATATTCTCTAGCACGTTGAACTACTTTATTAATTAATGGTATAAGCTTTCCTAAACTACCTATCGCTTGTAATAAACTGCTTTGTTTATGAACTTGAAGCGATTGAGTTGTTAAAACTTCTACGGGGATTTGATGTTGTTGTAATAACTTTCTAAAATCACCATCTGCAAATAAACCAACAAGTGAGCTTTCAGCATAAGATTTAGCAATATCTAATAAACATAATTCTGCACCACCAGGTTTACCACTTTGGTCTAAGAAAAAAATTTTCATATGAACTCCTAAAAATACCAAAATCCGATTTTAATTTCTTTATAAAAGACCGTGATCGAATTTAAATAAGCATAATCTCAAATTCTTATGGAGATTTTATATAGAATGTGCCTACATTTTTTAACAGATATCTAAATAATATCCATGAAAATTACAGCCATATTCTAAATTTAATTTAACAAAATTTGCCGCACCTTTTGAGCAATATGATTCCAATCATAATTTGTAGTTGTATAGTGACGACATTGTTCTCTAGAAGGTAAATTGATTTTTTCTAACAATACCTGCTCTAATTTTTCTTCAATACTTTTAGTACTAATATCATCAGTAATTAATTCCGGTGAAAATTGTTGTAAAATTTCTGGCATTCCCCCTACAGGAGTACATACAACAGGAGTACCACAGGCTAAAGATTCGAGAATTGCTAATCCAAACCCTTCAAAAGATTGACTAGGCATAACAGTTAAATCAGCAGCTTGATAAGCAATAGGTAACTGTTCATCTGGCAAAAAACCTAAAAATTTAACATTATTTTCTAAACCTAATTCTT
This sequence comes from Anabaena sp. WFMT, assembly GCF_051781005.1. Taxonomy (NCBI): domain Bacteria; kingdom Bacillati; phylum Cyanobacteriota; class Cyanophyceae; order Nostocales; family Nostocaceae; genus Anabaena; species Anabaena sp. WFMT. The sequence continues at coordinate 71,246 of NZ_JBPWOA010000029.1, forward strand.
GAGTCTGTTTTTGTAATAAAGTTTGAATATGTCCACGTCCAGCTATTGCTAACCAAATATCAGGAATTTTTGGTTTAATTGCCGCTACTGCTTGCAATAATTTGTCAATTCCCATACGATGAACAAGGCGACGAGATGTAAATAATATGGGATTGTTATTTGGCCAACCGAGTTGTATTCTAGCCTCTTGTCGTGATAAATTATTTTGAAAATGATAAATATCTACTCCACCAGGAATAATATTGATTTTGTCCCAAGGAATTTGATATTTTTGATGTAAAATATGACCAAATGCTTTGCTAAGAACAATAAAGCGATCGCATCGATCATAAGTCTTTTTTTCTATTAACTGCTGCTTCAGCCAAATACTAAGTTTCTGATTTGTTACTTCTTCTTGACTTTCCGAAGCCCAAGGTCCATGAAAATTAAAAGTGATTGGTACTTCTTTAGGTAAAAGATCTAAAATTGGAAAGCTATATAATGCAAAATGCAGATTAATAGCATCAGGTTTATCTAATCTTGTTTTTTGAAAATTAGAACGAATTGACCATAACCTCTGCCAAATTAGACTCTCAGGAGATGCTAAATTAGTCAATTTAACTGGGGTATTTTGTACTGTGTTTGGTAGACCAACTCCACATAATTCTATCCGGTCTTGATTTACAGCTAATTTATGAGTTAGTTCATAAATATATCTTTCTAATCCTCCTGGATTTTTAGGAAACCAACCTGTTCCTAAGGTTAGAATAGATGCAGAGGATGACTCAACGTTTTTTTCGTTACTTTCCACCTAATTATCTCCTCTAATGAATTGAGCTTACTTCTGTTCGCTTTCATACCCAATTCAACCTCTTTACATTTTAAAAAATTACAAATCAGGTTATTTTTAAATAAATTAATAATTTTTTTAGATACAGCAAGTCAAAAAGTATATGTAAAATTTCTGTTTAGAGTTTTTTATGAAAAGTAGTTATACACTTTTACAAATACTACAATAAGTATATAGATTTGGTATAAATTTAATCATGCAAGTATCTTTTTAAAGATTGAAAACTCTTTTATAAACCATTTTTATTTGACTGTCAACCAGAAAATTAAAAGTATTTTTATTTCCCTCAAGTTGTGATGGCAGTGTAGGATAATTTTGATTAATAAAACCTCTATCTAACGAATTTATTTAGCAGTTAATTTGTATTAAATTTTACTTGCCGAAAATAATATTTGCCACTTAGATATAACTATTCTGTAAAAAAAATATATAGTCTTGATAAAGTTTCTATGAAAATATATGATCAATGCTATTTATTTGTTAGGTTATTCAAGTGTTCTGCCAATACCTAAGCATAATTAAGATGAATTATCTTGTTTAGGCAGAAAGTATGAAGTAAATAGGTGCAACAAAGACATTCATAAGCCAAGTTTAAGACTAATTACTAGGATTAAGATTGTTAACAATTTTTTTGAGAGGATGTTTGAAAAGCAGTCGCTGATGTATTAAAAAATTTAGTTCCTCCTAAATCTTCCTTAAAAAAGAGGACTTTGAGCAGGTTATTTCTCCTTTTTAAGGGGATCAGCAAGTGTCTAAAATCACCACCTAAAACTTTTCAAACAACCTCTGAGAGATGGACTCTTCATACAATATCCTGTGAATAGGATAACCATAATTATTGAGCAACTTTGTGTAAACAAGATAATTTATTGGTTTCCTAGATGATTACCCTAACTATTAGTTTTAATTTCTTGGGTTAAATTTCATTTTTGATAATATTTAGTGAATTCAAACTAAATATAACAATTTCATCTACATTCATCACTTCATATCGAAGTAATGATAGCTGCCGATATGCAATCATAGTAATCCCATGATCAAAATATTAATTTCACACCTTAAAAAAAACCATCAAAAACTTAATCACTTTATAAAAAAATCAACTCAGAGTAGATATTGGCAGAGAAAAATAGCCTTCAATATTTTACTCTGTTTAACTTGTGTATTAATGGCGATATTCGTAGGCATGACAATGGATCAGGCTACGACAAAAAGTATTACAGCATCTAACTTTACTAATCAAATTTCTAAGAAGGAAACGGCTAAAGCACCTAATTTTACTAATCAAATCTCTACAGTACCTGACTTTACTAATCAAATTTCTCAGAAGGAAACAACTAAAACCCCTACATTTACATATACAACTTCTTGGCTTGGTAACACCATTGGCAAAGGAAAGTTGCGAGTACAAAATAATGTAGAGGCAATGTATGTAACTGCAAATGGTGAAATTTATACTAATAGTTACTGGGATGAAGCAGGAGGAGAAGCAGGAATATATAAAGATGGTAAAGTTATCGGTTTTCTAGAGGATCTTCACGGCTGGAATCGTCTTGGAGGTAAAGCGGTGACAGTCAATAGCAAGTATATTTATCTTGCTATGTCTCAGAGTGGGATGAATAATGGAAAAGAAGGTTATCCTCCAGAAGGTAAAACTTGGTACTGTGTGCGACGCTATAATTTAGCAGGAAAACCCGTACCTTTTTCTGGCGGTAATGGCTGGGATAAAAGTATGTTAATTACCAGTGAGAAAAGTGAAGTCACTGGTTTAGCAATTGTAGGTAATAAGCTATTTGTGAGTAATGCCATTGATAACATTGTGGGTATTTATAATACTGAAACAATGCAAAAAATGGGCAGCTTTGCGGTTACGAATCCGGGAGGAATAGCTATTGATTCACAAGGAGATTTATGGATTATCCAAAATAAAAAAGGTAGCACTGCTGGTAAGGTTGTGCATTATTCCCAAACTGGTAAAAAATTGCCTGAACAAATTGTAGATATTGTTGACCCCACAGCGATCGCACTTTACAAACAAGATAGACTATTAGTGGCAGACAATAGCCTCCGGCAACAAGTACTAATTTATACAATTAAAGGCAAACCTACACAAGTAGGAACTTTCGGCAATAAAAATGGTATCTATGGCGGTGTTCCAGGTGAAGTACAAAGCTTGAAACTCTATGGAATTACTGGCGTTGGTACAGATACCGCAGGTAATATTTATATCAACAACAATGGGTTTAACAAATCAGGCACAGATTTAAGAAAATTTTCAGCCACTGGAAAACAACAATGGCAATTACTAGGCTTGATATTTGTAGATAATGCAGACACTGACCCCAAAAGCGATGGTGTAAATGTATTCACCAAGCATGAAGAATACTCACTGGATTATAGTAAACCAGCTGGTAAACAGTGGACTTATAAAGCCTACACAGTTAATCCTTTCAAATATCCTCAAGATCCTCGTTTACACACATCCCCAGATGGTACTTTTGTCCGTCGTATTCAAGGAAAGCCTTTTTTATTCCTCACAGATATGTTTGGCAGCTTACTGCAAATTTATCGTTTTCAACCCGCTACAGACGGTAAAATTGCTATTCCTGCCGGGTTATTTGTAGGAACCAATGACCAAGGTAAATCTATCAACGGGAATTGGCCTCCCCACCAACCAACCCAAGGGGAATGGATTTGGCGAGATAGTAATGGAAACGGTGCATTTGATCAAAAAGAGTACGACAGCAGCAAAGATTATCCCTACATAGGTGGTTGGTGGGTTGACAACAAAGGTGATGTTTGGAAAACCTTGCGAACAGAAGATGGAATTCGCCATTATCCTTTACAGGGATTAGATAGCAAAGGCAACCCCATCTATACTTATAATTCCATGCAAAAACAGAAGACTCCCAGCGTCTTTAAAGATTTGCGGCGAATTGAGTATTTTCCTGAAACAGATACTATGTATTTGTCAGGCTTCACCGCAGAACATCCAGCTTCTGGTGATGATACTGGAGTTGTCGGATCAGAAATTGCCCGCTTTGATAATTGGAGTAAGGGAAATCGTACCCCCAAATGGCGAACAGTAGTTCCCTATGACTCTACAGGGAAGCGAGAAATTTCTACCGCAGCTATGAGTGTAGCCGGCGATTATGTATTTGCAGTGACAGTGAAAACCGCAGAAGTGTATGTCTATAAAGCTGCAACAGGAAAACTCTTACACAAATTCGGTCCTGGCCCTGAAGTTGGTGGAGAAAGTGGCTGGGTTGATATTCCCCACGGTATCCGGGCTTTTCGTCGGTCTAATGGTGAATACTTAGTGTTTGTAGAAGAAAATATGAACGGAAAAGTGATTATCTATCGTTTTTAAACTTGAGGAAAAAATCTAAAAATTCACTCAAAAAATTGACTATTATCGGGCTAAAGCGCATTGCTTATTAGTTTCAACTTAAGCTCAGTTTATCTCGTTCCTAGTCTCTGACTAGGAATGCTATCACAGAGGCTCTGCCTCTACTGTCATTGATAGCACAGCGTGGCATTAGGGACTTCCAAATAAAAAAACACTCAACCATCTTAGAACTTACGCACAAGTCGCAGAAGAATGAACAAGGAAGGAACGAGCAATTCTATATCAAGTTTCGCCAAAAAAATTATTTATAGAAGTTATATTAACGTTTATATAGCGCTTTTTTGTGAGATGGAATACAATCGAGGATGTAAAGCAATCTGCTATATTTAAGTAGAAAATAGCTCTTAAGTTACTTCTAATTTTCCTTCATATTTATGGCGCAAATTTACAAAAACAATAAATATTGGAGAGCATATTTAATTATGATAAATAACATATACTTATTGGCTGCTGATTTTTAAAATAGTCTCAAGGGGAAATTATAATTTTAATCAATATTTCATAAGTATTAATACACATTATAATAAATTAAGCAAAAAAATGGATAAAACTAGTCTGATTAAATTGGAAAAACTAATTCCTAATGATTTTCTCAATCAGATACAATATATTCATTCCCAATTACTTACACAATGGATTTTGAATTGGGGAAGTCAGCCACTAAAATTTAGTCAAAAATCAGCAATGGTGTTTTCTCCCCATCAAGATGATGAAACCTTCGGTTGTGGTGGGATGATTGCACGAAAAAGAGAACAAGAAATACCAGTAGTTGTCACCTTTTTGACAGATGGCAGAGGTTCTCATGGTTCAGATCCAAATATTCAAAATAAAATTATTCATATTCGCAAACAAGAATCCTTAAATGCATTAGAAATTTTGGGAGTCAAGCCTTCAGAAATTCATTTTTTGGATAAGCTAGACGGAAGTTTACCCGATTTGAATCCAGAGGAAAGACAACAGATAATTAACCAGATTTCTGAACTAATAAAACTTTATCAACCAGGAGAAGTCTATGTTCCCCATCGTAAAGATTGTCATAAAGATCATGAAGCTACATATCATTTAGTTCAGGAGGCAATCATCCAATCAGGAATTATAGTAGAACTATTACAGTATCCTATTTGGGTGTTTTGGAGAGCGCCTTTATTTATCCTCTTGAAGTTAAAGGATATTAGAGCAGCTTATCGGCTTTCAATTACTTCGGTGCAAGAAAAGAAAAAAAGAGCGATCGCAGCCTATCCCTCTCAAATAGAAAGTCTACCTCGTGGTTTTATCAAGCGATTCTTACACTCAGAAGAAATCTTCTTTAAATCTGAATCTTATTAACTGATAAATTATCTAATTTAGACTTATTTTAAGATTATATCTACATTATTAGGGAGCATCATGATATTTGCCAAAAATAATTGCTGTGGAGAAAAATTAAATGAGAATCTTGCATATTACAAATCATCTGCAACAAATCGGTAATGGAATTGTCAATGTAGCAGTAGACTTAGCCTGTTTACAAGCAAAAAACGGACTTCATGTTGCTGTAGCATCATCAGGTGGAGAATATGAAGCATTATTAGCACATCATGGTATTAAGCACTTTACACTAGATCAATCGCGATCGCCACTCAACATGATCAAAGCTGCTTGGCGTTATCGAGAAATTATCAAACAATTTCAACCAGATATTGTTCATACTCACATGATGACAGGAGTTGTGCTGGCAGGAATTTTTAGAAATAGTGGTAACTATAGTTTAGTTTCTACTGTCCATAATGAATTTCAACGTAGTGCAGTTCTCATGGGATTAGCAGATAGAGTAATTGCAGTTAGTCATGCAGTCGCTGATTCAATGATTCGGCGTGGTATCCCAGCCAAAAAGTTGTGTGTGGTTGCCAACGGCACCTTAGGTAGTCCTCGACATAGAAACATTCAAGATTACCAACCCCTAGCACTCCATCATCCAGCTATCACTACTGTAGCCGGAATGTATAGCCGCAAAGGTATTGGTGATTTAATTGAAGCATTTAGCCTCATTGCTCAAGATTTTCCCCAAGCTCATTTATATTTAGTAGGAGACGGCCCAGATCGGCCTATTTTTGAGAAAATAGTCCAAAGTAAAACATTTAGCGATAAAGGACTACACCGACGCATTCATTTTGAAGGTTTTCAAGCAGAACCACAACGCTATATGTTATCAACAGATATCTTTGTCCTCGCTTCACACTGCGAGTCCTTTGGTTTGGTATTAACAGAAGCACGAGAAGCCGGTTGTGCAATTATTGCCAGTGATGTAGACGGCATTCCAGAGACTTTGGATCATCGGCAAGCAGGTATTCTAGTTCCACCTCAAGATAGTCAAACTTTAGCCAATGCCTTAGGGCAATTACTCAGCGATTCCCAGCAGTTGCAAAAGTGGAAATTCCGCGCCCAACAAAACTTAGAAAGATTCAGCGCTGCACGGGTAAACCAGGAAACATTGGCTGTATACAGTGAATTAATGAGAAAATACAATATTCCTAAAGTTATAGAAACAAGAGAATTAGTAGCAGGTAAAAAGGTATTTATATCAAGTTCAGATAATTACTGATTTACCTACTCTGAGAGAGTTTGGATCTAAATTGTATTAGTTGTTAGCACAGAGTGCCGTTAGGTATATGCTTATATATGAATCATATCCTTCTGACTGAGATACATAGCAATTCCTTTTTCATAATAAGCTGCTTCATTAATGAAAATGGGATAAACAGTAGACTCTCCTTCATAAAGAATGTCTCTGTCTTCAAAAGTCAGAAAAATTGGATCACCGGGATGCAAAGGTTGATAATCTCTAAATTGAAGTTGGGGGTGAATCATCGCTTGAATTTCACCTTCTTCATTTCTAGGATAATCAACCATACCAATAGATTTGTAAAAAGTTAGCGTGTTGTTGGTGAGGGTGACTTTACCTTGATTACATTCTTCAAAATAGTTCAAAACATGATAAATAAGCTGTTCTGTTTGTTGAAATAATTGAGCATCTAAAATACCTTGTGCTACAGCACCAACTTCTATGGCAAAACCTAATTTACTTAAAGAACGAAGAAAACCACTATTTTTAGGTTGTTGATGAATATAGATTTTGACTAAAGGATTAATTGCACTTAGATTAGCTGCTAAATGAAGTAATATGGGATGCATATTACTTAAAATAATACATAATCCCATGTTGGCTGTAGTGGTGTGTAAATCAATAATTGCATCTACAAATTCTTGGTTTTTTGGTTGCAGTATTTGCAGAATTTCTTTTGCTCTTAGTTCTTCATAATTAGATGCTATAGTGGCTGCTTGTAAATTATCTCCAGTGAAGCAACGATTTAAATCGGTGTCTATATATCTTCTGCCAGCAACAATAGCTTTAGGATTGCCTAGTATTGCCAAAGTTTCAAAACTTGCTCTGTTGATTAAATTTGGATATTTTTGAAACTTTTTGACTAGATAAGCTCCTGTTAATTCATTACCGTGACTTCCTCCGACAATTGCTACCCGCTTAATTTGATTCATAATTACCCCATGTATAAAAGAGTTTACCATCAAAGCGAAGATATTCTGTTATCCTTTGAAAATACATAACAGTATAGGCTCTAAAAGAGCAGATTAATAAGGGTAATTAGAGGAAAATATGAATAAAAAAATTTCTATTTAAAATAGGCACTTATGGCACAAACAGTATCATGCTATAAATACCTATATTGCACATCATTAATAATAGCGTTAATCGACAAATGACCAATAATTCCTTGATAGTGATTTATCTGTGGGGTCAATCCAAAATCGTTCGACTGAGCGCTCACGACGAAGTCCAAAATCCAAAATTGTCTGACCACTGATGAGCTACATCTTTATACCTTGATGTTGATAGAATTTATGTGCTGCCATAGCCATAGCTAAAAATCCCCACATAATCATGCCTGCTACACTCAACATCCCGCTATAAATAATTAATTGAGCGCAAGAACTGATACTAATAGCACGAGCAGCACTGACAAAACTATCAAAGCCACCTTCAGTATACTTGCTCACATTGATCAGCATCAAGACTAACCCACCAATATAAGGGATAGCACCGAACCAACCTAAGGTGAAAAACATATCTAAAATGCCACTGTCAATGACTATTACTTCTATTTGCCCAGTTTTTTCATTGACTTTCCAGATATTTCCTAAGCCATTACCAACAATATTAGAAAGGGCGAGACTGAGGTTTCTATCATAAGTGGCTGATCTATCTTTAAAGCTACCATCTTCTTCAAGATTAGAAAAACTTTCAAACCTTGTAGCAACAACTTTAGAAATCGGCTCAATAGTCACCAATGGCACAACACACATAGCCATAACTAAAATTATGGTGATTAAGCGCATTTGAATTCTGGTTTTGACCGAACCAAAAATCATTATTATTCCTAATAACCAGCCTCCCCAACTGGTACGAACTTGTGAAAGTAAAAATGATAAGTAACCTACTGCTGAGGCAGGAAAAATCAAAGGGCCTGAACTGGTAAATAATAATAATAAACCTGTTCCCATCACAGTACCAAATGGACCTGGTGAGTGTAGTGTACTCCATACACGCATTCCAAAAGGTATAGGAGATCCTGCACTGGTAAACATTTTTGATTCTATCAACCAGTATTTATCCCACTCAGGAGCCAGCACAAATTGATAGATGCCGTATGCTCCTAAGATGAAAACACACCAAGTAAATACACGCTGAATGTGCTGACGATAACTGGGATAATCTCGCCAATTTGTAAATAAGTGAAAAGCAAAGATAATGGGACTCAGCCAGTCTAAAAAGCCTCGTATGACTGGAAGTGGTTGATTGTAAATCATACCTATCAAAAAACCATAGAAGACCCCAGCAAACGCCAAAACAAAGGGTAAACCTCCTTGCCGAATGGCGCTAGGTAAGTGTTTAACAAAGGTCGCTATGGTTACAAATACCACTAAATAGGGGGCAATCAGCATCTGACGGGTGGGGTCCCAACCAATCCGATAGTCAACTAGACGAGTTAGCAAGGGTGTGAGAAACCAGATCCACCAGGTGAAGCCAATGTAGAGAATGGGATGACGCAGGTATAAGAATATGCCTACTCCTAAAGCGGTTGCGGGAAAAACTACGCGCAACAAGCCAGCAGCACCAGTAAAGTAGCAGGTTGCTGTGAGTAAGAGGAAGCCTAATATGACTACCCAACTTTGTGCTGCCCGATCTTGAGGAGAAAAGTTGGTTTGTGAAAAACTATTAAAAAGTATTTGTTTGGAAATCATGCCATTTTGGATTTTGGATTTTGGATTCTAAAAGGATTTTGAATTTGTGAATTGTGACTATCTCTGAATCCCGATCTAAATTGTCCCTTCTGCCTTTTTCAATTGATTGGTTTGCCATCCTTGCCAGCGTCCACGCAAAGATGCTTGCAATTTTTTACTCACAAGTTTGCCTTGACTGGGGAAAAACCTCAGCCATTGAAATAAGCCTAAACTGTCTCTTGTGCCTACTAAAACTGCCCAGAATAAAAAGACAATCCGACGTAGAGGGGGCAGATGTTCTAATAAAACTACGGTTTCGTTATGAACTAGGTTAATTAAGGCAATTTCATTGAAGTTTTCGCGCTGGTCTTCATCAAAGCGTTGGGCTGGATAGTGGTCTACGGCAACGCTGGGGTCATAAATCATTTTCCAACCTGCCCGTTGAAGAGTTAGGGTGAATGCCATTTCAAAGTTGACCTGTGCGCCTGTACCACGCATTCTTTCGTCAAATCGTAATTTCCCGATCGCTTGGGTGCGAAAACTCATGTTTACACCTTTGAGGATTTCAACTGTGCGGGGTTCTCCTACTCCCAGGTGGTGGTTGCCAATTACTCTTCCAAACCACTGTAAACGCCCTACGACTGAGCAGGAACCAGATTCTATTTTTTCACCCCGGTAGATCCAATCTCGCCCACCAACGCCACCTATGCAACGATCGCTTTGAAAGTGTGCGGTGATTTTTTCTAACCAATCGGGGTGGGGGGCAGCATCATCATCGGTGATGGAAACGATATCACCTTCTACTGCTGCTAGTCCAGCGTTAAGAGCGGCGACTACTCCCGGTTGTGTGACTGTGACAATCTGTAATGGTAGATTGTGGGGGTGAAATTCGCTGAGGAATTGCCGAGTTGCGGTGTCTGTGTCGCGGACTATAGCGATCGCTTGATCAACTGGTTTAGTTTGGGCTTGCAGTGCGGTAAGGCAGCGCGATAGGTCTTGCGGACGGCGATAGGTGGGGATGAGTACTGTGTTCCTCATTTTTAATTAGCTCTTCAAATATATCTACATAGGTTTGGGCCATAGTTGTCCAGCTATGTTGTTCAGCAATGGTGCGGGCTGCTTTACCCATTTGCTGGCGGATTGTGCGATCGCTATTTAGTAACTTCAGCGCATCCGCTAAAGCATCAACATCGTCACAATCAGAGACAACTATTCCACAAGACGGCGTTACCAAGTCAGCAGCACCGGTTGTTTTCGCCGTAATCACTGGTAAGCCTGAAGCCATTGCTTCAATTACTACCAATCCAAAAGGTTCATAACGGGATGGAAAAACGAAAAAATCTGATGCCCGTTGCAGAAGGGGCATATCATGGCGATAACCTAAAAAATGTACCCGTTCACTCAATTGCAATGCGGCAGCCATTTGCGGATAAGGGCTATCTTTGGTTTCACCCACAACCGCCAAATGTAAATCAGGAACGTGAACTAAGGCGTGAAGTACAGTATCCAAATTTTTACGGGAAATACGAATATCTCCCGCAAATAGCGCCAAAGTGACATTTTCTGGTAAACCCAATTCTTGGCGACTAGTCAAACCAGGAGAAAACTCTTGTAAATCAACTCCATTGACAATGACGCGAATCTTAGCACGGGGTACGCCGATGTTGACTAACTCCTCAGCTACGTTTGCAGATACAGCAACGACCACTTGAGTTTGACGAAAAGCCTGTTTTTCCCAATAGGCATTCATCGCAGTATACAGCCATTGGTATAGCCCATAGGCATTTTGAGATGGTGACTGGTGCGATCGCAGGTATCGCCACCATGAACTATGGACAAAATGTACAGCATTGACATCCGTAACACCCATAGTAATCGCACCATTGACTTTAATTAAATCAATTTCCGTGCGATTTTGGCGCAACCAATCACCACTTTTTCTGGCAAATAAAAAGTTGCGGATAAATTCCGTAGGATAACCTTTTACAGGAATCTCCACCCAATCAACCGCCCTATTTTGTTCTAACTCTGGTGCTATTTCACTTGCCAATAATGTCAAATTATGACCACGACGAAGCGCTTCCATCGCAACTTCATAGTTTACTCGTCCCTGACCATCACCTTTCTTAATTTTGTGGGTAACAATACAAAGTCTCACTCACTACCTCTTGCACATTAATTGAATAATTAGGAAACACCCAATATTTTATTAGCTAATCTTGGTGGCACAAAACTGAGCGTCAGAGCAGTTAAAGTTCGCAAATTAAATTTTTGTTCAATCAAAGTTTTCCAAAAATAAGAACGTGCTACTGTTGTTTGTCTATCACCTAGCAATCCAATACCTAAAGTTGTATTAGCTTCTAGCCAGAGATTTTTAAAATGTGCATGAAACTCCTTAAGTCTCACATCTTCCATAAACACTTTATAACAAAACATTTCACTTTTAGCTTTACGAATTTTTGCCTGTACATTGCGTCTACCACTCAGCATTGTATCAGTTTGCTCATGTTCACGATAATAGGTCAATTTTTCTGGACAATAATAAGCAGCATACCCTGATACACAACATAAATAAGTTAAATATAAATCCCACATACCACCAACTTCTGCTGGAATCAAATTCCAATCAATCAAACCATTGCGAATCACACAAGCTGCTGCTGTCGGGATACTTTTATAAATTAACCCAATTTCACTAAAGTTTTTATAGATTCCTGAAACAATTTGATCACGCTTGTAATAGCGTGTATTTTCTTCAGTAACAATGGGTTCAATTTGACTTTGAGAATTGATAATATATTGGTCACAAAAAGCAATAATTAAATTAGAATTAGCCTCTAGCGGTGGTATAAGTTTAGCTAAAAAATCTTCATGCCAAATATCATCATCATGAAGACTAGCAACATATTTTCCTCGTGCCATACTGAAGGCACTCATCTGATTAGTTAACATCCCTAAATTTTCTTGATGCCGATAAAACTTAATCCGAGAATCAGCAAAAGATTCAACTAGCAATTGAGGGTTTTCTGGACTACAATTATCAGAAACAATGATTTCAATATTTTGATATGTCTGTGTCACTGCGCTAGAAATTGCTTGTTTTAAGTATCTCATCCTGTTATAAGTAGGGATAATCACGCTCACTAATGGTTCTGGCAATTCAGAATTAATAGACATCATTCTTAGTCGTTACGTTGTCAAATTTAGCTTCTACTAATCGCCTGATAAAAATTAATATTTATAAATCCACAAATACCAAAAATATTTAAATTTCCAACAACGTTTCTACCTCAACTTTCTTAGTTATTGGCTGTTGGTACACCGTTTCTAAAAAGCGTAATGCAGTCGGGACTGGACTGTAATGCTGAAGCGCCCACAGCCTTCCTTGTAGAGCAATTCTCTCTAAAATTTCTGGTTCATCTGCGATTCTGTCTATAGCTGCTTGTACGTTGTCTAAGTCTATGCCAATATAATGCTGCCAATTCTGAGGCATGACAGGAAGGAAAATGCCATATTTTTCAAAATCCACATGAAAAGTAACACATCCTGCTGCTAACGACTCCCAAAATCGCCAACTATCCCACTGCACAATAGTGTTTGACTTTAACCTCAATTTAGTGATAAAACGCCGAATATTACGACTCATTAAACCGCCTGAATTTTTAGGCCAAGAGGTCACAAAAAAACCACCAAAACAAGCACAAGCCATTGAATCTTTCAGGCGATTATAGTAAGTCGGGTAGTGACGTTTACCAGTTTGTAGCCAGTGTAGATGATGATATGCTTCCGTTGAACAATTAGCAGGATTATCAACACTATTATTGATTTGCCAAATATTGCTAATTTTCGGTATTAATAAATTAGAACTAATATTTCTAACTGGATGACCAGTTCGCCAATGTCGAAAATTGACCAATATCTGACTTTTTCTATCTTGAAAATTTGGTACTGCTTGTAATTCTTGCAATATCCGCTGACTCAAACCAAATGACCAAGGATAAAAGTTATCCAAATAATTTAAATGTCGATTGTAATGAGTCTTTAAAATGAAATCAAATTGCCTATATTCTGGGCGTTTATTGTAATCTTTGTCATTGTCGTTACCATCCAAATAAACAGTCAAGTATTTACGGTTGGCATGAAATAAATTATCTGGCAGAGGATAATTATTATTAAACCAGTTATTGCTAAATACAACAATAGAACAATCATCTGGCTTTATCTCTGGATCATGGCGAAAGAGATATTCTTGTTTTTCGGGTAATTCTTGCCAGTAGTTAATATTTGAGAAAAAGGATACCCCTAATTCTCGAAAACCTTCCGCCAAACAAATAAATAAATGCTGGAACTGATCCTTGCCCTCTTTTTCCTCTCTTGGTAAGCAGAAAAAATATATTTTGCCATTAAAATTAGCCAATTGTTCATATCTCATATTTTTTGCAATTTTATTATTCCAAATAAATAAAGTATCTATCTTTTTATTATGTCAACCTACAAACGAAGATTGACATAAACCTTTACACCATTAAATGTTGAATTATTGTTTATCTCACTTCATTTTGAATTTGATAATATTGCCAAAACTTACCACGTTGTTGACGTAGCTCTTGATATGCTCCCTGCTCCACAATCTGTCCTTGTTCAATCACTACAACCTTATCTGCTTTAGCAATTGTGGAAAGACGATGAGCAATTACAATCACTGTCCGACCCACGGTAAATTTTTCTAACAACTCCTGAATCACCTGCTCTGTGATCGAATCTAAAGCACTCGTTGGTTCATCTAAAATCAAAATTTCTGGATTTCTAACCAAAGCGCGAGCAATAGCAATTCGTTGTTGTTGTCCTCCAGATAATTGAATACCATCAGCGCCAATAACTGTATCCAGACCTTGAGGCAATTTTTCGATAAATTCTAATGCATTTGCCAGGCGCGCTGCTTCTATAATTTCGGTCTCAGTTACGGCTAATGCACCATAAGAAATATTATTGCGGATGGAAGTATTGAAAATAAATGTTTTTTGACTAACTATAGCCATTTTGCGGCGCAGTGAGTCAATTTCAAATTCTCGTAGATTTATACCATCTATGAAAATTTTGCCTTCTATGGGGTCGTAGAACCTGGCTAATAAATCAGCAAGCGTGCTTTTACCACCACCAGATGCTCCCACCAATGCTACCATTTGACCTTTTTCAATAGTCAGCGTAATATCTTTGAGTACAAGTTTATTAGGTTCATAACCAAAATTTACAGCTATTATTTCTATGGCTCGCTGTAATTTATGAAACTGGATATGACCATTTTGAAAGTAATTTTTATCCTCTGTTTTTAACAAATCCTTAATATTTTCTACTGCTCCGGCTTGGGTACTTAAAAAAGCTATCACTCCATTTAAATCCTGAGTCATAGGAACTAAGCGAAACAGCACAAAAAAGAATGTCAATAACGAGGAAACCTCCATTAATCCTGTGACTAGTGCTACTATAATCATCGAGATAAGAATCATAGTAGATAGACTCTCAGCCAGAGGTTTAACTAGCAGAGAAATCCAATAAACACTCTTCCAAGTATTAACTATTTTTTTACTGGCTTGATAATATCTTTGCCGCTCAAATTCTTGAGTAGAAAATGCATGAACTGTGCGTATACCTTCGATAAACTCTAATGATCTGGAAGTAAAATTATCATTAGCTTTAGTAATTGCAAAACTACGCTCTCTAATTTGTTTGTTTAGTGTTGATAATCCTACGGCTAAGAGGCTAAATAATAAGACAGAAACTATTGAGAGTTGCCATGAAAGCACGAATAATGAAACAGAATAAACTATTAGTGTTAAACCTCTAGCAACTAAAAAAGCCATTCCTCCAAAAATTTGTCTAATTCTCTCCATTTCATTTGTGAGAGTATTAATCAATTCTCCAGAACTTTTTTTACCAAAATAACTGAGGCTTTGAGCCGCTAATTGTTCAAAAATTCTTTTACGGAGATTATCTACTAGATTTATTTCACTAAACTGGATGCAAATTTGTCCCATATAGTTGAACGATGCACGCATACAGGTTGTGATAATAATTAAAGCCGATACGCGATATAATCGCTCGGTGGCTGAAGCATTAATTCCTAAAATGAAAATATCAAACCAGCCAATACCTGTTTTTACAGGTTCAGAACCGGGAGTAGTTAAACTTTGCAAAAATATCAATAAAAAACCTAAACCAAACCCCTCAAAACTGGCTGCTAAAGCTGAAAAAATAATAGCTAAACTTGCTACAAGTCGAAAATGTTTAAACTCTCGTAAGATTAAATGATAATTTTGCCAAAAATTTGTGGCTTGCAAGATTTTCAAAGTTGATGAAGGAATTTTAAGATTCATAAAAATTTTGAACATTACTTTTGAGAATTAAGCACATAAAGCTCAATGAAAAGATAATAATTAATATCCTTACATGGGAGAGCGACGGATAAAACGCCCAACAGCAGATCCAAAAAGAATTTCAAATTGTTGCCATATTAATTTTGCTGTTGAATACAACTGAATAGGTGTTTGGCTATGTCGCCAATACAATTTATCAGTAATAGTTGGTGAGTTACCTTCTAAAGCACTAAAAATCAGTTTCTTGCGCCAAGGTTTAACATTTGGTACGGTTGCATGAGACATGATAGTACCACCAGGAACAAAATCCATTCCATCAGGACCAACCGTACTCAAAGGATAACTAGTCAACATCAATGCTAAATTTAAATAAGTCTGATCTCCATACAGATACGGATAAGTATGGAAAGTATGATCAGCATAAAGATCCTCTAAATTGGCATATCCTGCCATTTCACCCAATTCTTCTAATTTCTGCCAAAGTGTTAGTATAGATTTATGGTTTTTATGAATACCAATGAAGCCACTATTGTAGTGATAATCTAACTCACGTTCACAAAATAAACCGTTATCTTGAGCAAATTCTTTCCATCCTAAACGTCTGGGATGATTAGCAGGAACAAGATACCAAGAATCACCACAAATAGCTATTCCACGACTAACCCAATTTTCGTAAAAAGTCCAACTACACTTATTGACAATATCAGGATCAAAATAAAATAATGCATCAATATCTGGGCAGAAGTTTTCCCACAATTGAGACATAAAATCAGGTTTGTAAAAACCTAAATGTTTGCGGGTTGTTAGCTTTACAAACCGAATCGCGCAACCTTCCGCTAGAGAAAACTCTTGATAACCATTTCCTGCTTGAAGAGACTTAGCCCAAGGTGGTAAATTACCACGATAACCAGCCCAAAATATTCCTCGAAAACCGTGGTGATACAAGGAATTTACTAAAGCGCCTACACCATAATGATAGTCTTTTTCAAAAACGGTACAAATTGCTGTTTGCATGATAGTTTTTATTTTTAAGGTAAGTACATAATTCTTTGCTTAAAATACTAAAACAGGAAATAATTATCAGTTAGATAAAAACATCCTAGTATGCAATATATAATGTTACTAGGATGTAGCCAGTTTAATTTATGACAACCTAGCTGGTTTTAATTTAGTCTCTACTTGCCACAATTTTATTAATCCTGGTAGTTTAGATAAATGTTGTTTTTGTCCTTCTAAACTTAGCTTGATTGCATCATCTAAAGACCAACAACGATACCCTAATAAACTCATTTCTCCCTTAATCACGTTGAATAACATGGGTAAATTTTCCAGACTATATTTAGTCATCCATAATTCTAGTGGTATAAAATTTTGTTTTGTATTTGTGCAGAATTTTATGGTTTGAAAAAGTTTACCTCTTTCTCCAATATGCCACTCATAGGAAAATGGTAATTCTGAGGATTGAATTCCTATGAGTATAAATAATCCCAGCATTAAAGGACTAATTAATACCAGTAAAATGAAAGCTAGAATCCAGTCAGTTATTCGTTGTATAATTCTCAATATTTGGTTGTCTGATGTTGATAATTGATGCCCAGATGGTAGACGAAGAAATATTGGTTTCTGAGCTTTTTTACAAGCATCTGCCCAAAATCGTAGTGCATTATCACCTAGTTTTGGATCTATAGTTACCAACATCACTGGAGAATTTTTTAAACACTCTACCAATAATCGTTCGTTATCTAGTGCAGGTAAATATGGTTGTTGCAATTTTCCAGGAGATTTCACCAACAACTGACCCCTACGCCATTGAAGTGAGCAGTATTGGGAATGATAATTTTGTGTTGGCTGGGCTATAGTGTAATTATCCTGTAAACTGGGAATGAGTGAAGTTGTCATATTTCTGTGAATTTATACAGTAGTAAATTACTGACTTGATAATAGAAGTTTGGCAGTGTTTATGGGTGTTAAACTTAAGTAGAAGTTGCTAGGAAAAAGCCTTTTAGACTTAAGTGAATACCAATAGATAAGAACTACGACGTAGATTTATAAGAAACAGTTTTTTTTGCATCCTCCTAACGAATTATTCTTCTGGTCTTTCTATCAACTATTTGGTGTAATTCTGTAGGTATAAAGATGTACAGAAAGCAAAAATAAGAGTTAGGCGAACAGCAATTAAGATAAATGGCGAGTTAGGAAACTTGGTATTTTCTTTAGGGATGTGTAGAGGTCAATTATCCCGTTAAATTATTGCTATGCTGATGTATTTCTGTCTATTTAATTTCTAGACATCTATCACAAAACTGGTCTAATTTTACTTTTACAGCTTTTACAGCTTTTACAGCTTTTAGTTTTGTCCTCAATTTCTAGAATATAAGAACCAACAGAAATAACTAATGATTAAATCAATTCTTTATTTACTCTTTAAATAAAACTGGAATTTTCAACAAAAATATTAAGCTATGATGAATTGATCTAGTTAAACATAAAAAAGTTACAATTATTTGTAGCTATTAACTAAACTTATTTTTTGTATGATTGACAATCAATTAATGTTACATATTTTACTGAAAAAAGCTGATCCTTGTTGGAGTTTGAAAAGATTTAGCTGATCAAATTCAGAGGTTATATTTCTTACTATTTCTGTTGATATATAACTTCTTCCTGATTTAAAAAATCCTTATGATGCATATTCGTAGCTTGTTTCCCTGATTTTTTTTCCCTGTCATAAACATCTCAAAGAATTGAATAATTGATTTTTTCAAAATTCTTCAATTCTCAGATTAACTGATTGATTAAATTTATACTTGCTCAAAAAGCACACTACAGGAGCCAGTCATCTAAAATTAGTCTGACTCCTGACTCCTGAATGATTTTTTGATAAATAGAATGATGCCGTGGAAATCATTTAACTATTTTTCCACAATCTGTTGCAGCACCAATTGTTGTTGCTTGACATAGGGGACATAAGTGCTATCAGAGTTAGATACTCCATTAGCCACAATTCCAATCAGATTTAACTTGCTTAACATAGCGGTAGCTTGGGCTAAATTGTTGCGTGTCACCCTACCAATACTGGCTACCATGACCACACTACGACAAGATGATGCTGTGAGCATAGCATCCACTAAACCGAGAACTGATGAAGAGTCTATAAGTACCAAATCATAGTTTTCTTCAAATGCTGCCATCAACTGCATCATGCGTGGGGAACTTAAAAGATGAGCAGGATCTACAGGTATGGGGCCAGCCGTCAAGATGTCGATATAGGATGAACCTGAGTATTGAACTCCAATCTGTTGAGGAAGGTCAACATCACTAGCTAAGAGTGTGGAAAGCCCTTGTTCATTAGGAAGATTAAGCTGTTTGTGCAGGCTTGGATCTCGTAAGTTGGCATCAATTAGTAGTACCTTTTTGTGTAACCGGGCTGCACTCATGGCTAGACCTAAAGCCAAAGCTGATTTACCCTCATCTGGCAGTGCTGATGTTACCATCAATGATTTCAAATCAGATACACTATTGAGAAGTTCTATATTTTTATAAATCAGGTCTAATGATTCCCAACGTGGTGGTGATTGCAATACTTGAATTGTCCAGGGAGCAAGAACTTCGGGTTTACCAAATGGCAATTTGATGATTGATTCTTTGGGTTTAGCTGGTGGTAACTTGGGTGTTGTGCCTAATAATGGGAGGGCAACTTGTTTCTCTAATTCAGCGGTAGTATGTACTGAATCATCAGATGCTTCTCGAATAAAGGCAGCAATGCCACCTAACATTAATCCGACTACGGCACCTAATAAGAGATTTTGTTTGAGGTTGGGTCCTAATTGTGTGCCTTCTTGGGGATCTTCGACCACTTCCCAATTAAATCCACCTTTGGATAGTTCCTGCCGCAATTGCTGTTCTGCACGCAATAATTGCTCCATTCTTTCCCGGCTAAATTGTAATTGGGGAAGTATGCGGTTGTAGTAGGCCAAGAGGGAGGGGAAGCGTTTTAGTTGCGATCGCAGTTCTTTCTCTTTTTCTGCTAGAGTTTGATCACGCGCACTCAGAGAAACTATATTTGTCTGGGTTTCTACCAACTCACTGGTGAGATTAATGTCAATTTCTCCCAGCTGTCCTTGTTCGAGCAGGGTTTCTCCAAGACCAAATGCACTAGTAGACCGTCCACCTAAGGTTCTACTAACTTCTTTTTGCAAAAGTTCTTTTTGACTTTGAAGTTGTTCATTCAGTTTCTGCACACCAGGAGTGTCATCAGTGAAGCGTAAGCGTTCTGTGGCTAAAGCTAGTTCGGTTTTTTGAATTTCGTTGAGTAAGCCTTGATAGCGTGTGGACTGACTCAAACGAGAAGAAACTAAAGCATTTTGTGGAGAACGATTGAGTTGTACTTGTAAAGATTTTTGTTTAGCTAAAGCTTCTTCATATTGAGAACGAGTTGTTTGTCGTTCTCGCTGAATAGTGTTTAAAGTTTCTTCAATTGCTTTGGCTTGTAATTCTGGATCAATTAAATTTTGGTTTCTCCGAAATCGTTGGAGATTGCTTTCAGAAGCATTCACTTCATCACTGGCTTTTCTCAATTGATCTCTGATAACTTGCAGACCTTTTTGTAAACGCGAATCCTGTTGTTGTTTGTTATATTCTAAATAAACTTGCCGAATGGCATCTAGGACTTTTTGCGTTTTTTCAGGATTAGTATCTGTATAGTCAACTTGGAAAATTTTAGTGGCGACATTATCTTCTTTAGTCCTGAGTTGAGTTAAGACTAAGGATTTTTTAATCTCCTCTACAGTAACACTGGGATATTCAGCTTTAAGTTTATCAACTGCTTTTTGAATCAACCCAGAACTCTGCATCAGATTAAGTTGGGTTGCTGTATCGACAACAACGTTAGAGTCAGTAAACTGATTTTCTACTGCATCTCCTCCTTCTTTTTTACCTTGATAGTTAGGTTCTACTAACAATTGCATGGTACTTTTGAAGGTGGGATTTGTCTTTAAAGTAATGATGCCAGCCAGAGCCGTAGAACTTAAAAATGCTAATAAAAACCAGGGAAATCGCCGGAGAAATACGGCAAACATTTGTCCATAACTTGGTTCTGTATCTGCTACTGAAGTGATGTGGGGATTAAGACTAGTTTGAACCACGTTTATTATCCTTGTTGTGCGAGACGCTATGTGTAGCTTGTTTCCTCTGAGAGGGACAGCTAACCAATTAAATAAATTAAATAAATGAGCGATGCACACCAGAAGCTTGAACAATAATTTGCTCAACCTTACTAAAGAATGCCTGTTCTGAAAAATTATTTACGGCATGATTACGAATATTTTCGTAATTCCAAGATATTCCTCTAGCTTCTAATAATGCGGCTTGTAGAGAATCAGGTGTTTGTCTATTAAAGAAAACCCCAGTTTTACCAGGTATCTGAGTATCTAATACCCCACCGGCTCCATAGGCTATGACAGGTGTTCCACTAGCATTTGCTTCTACTGGAACTAAACCGTAGTCTTCTAAAGCAGCAACAATAATGGATTTGGCTTGAGAAAATAAGTCCTTACGTTTGCTATCACTAACGTGACCTAAGAATTCGACATTGCCCAATGCCTTGGATTTTAACCGTTCTAGTTCGGGTCCGTCACCTGATATTAATAAATGCCACCCTAACCAGTTGAAAGCCTCGATTATTATATCAAGACGTTTATAACTTATCATCCGGGCAGATGCCAAGTAGTATTCTGCTTTTGTATCTGAAAAAACAAAGTTGCTGGTATCAATTGGATAGTTAATTACAAGTGCTTGTTTACCATAAATTTTTTGAATACGACGGGCGACAACGCTGGAATTAGCAATGTAGAGGTCTGGTTCTTGAGAATATTTCAGGTCTACATTTCTCATGAGTTGAAATATTTTTTCAATTAACGGAGCAAAAAACCGATAGTCTCCATACTCTCGTAAATAGGTTTCTGTATCCCATAAAAAACGGGTAACATTATGACAAAAGCAAATGTGGCGTGCTTGCGATTTTTTTCTAACTGCTTTGGCAAAACTGGTGCTACTACTGATAATTAAATCGTAGTCTTGTAGATTCAAAGACCGAAATGCAGGAAAGTAAAGGGGAGCCATTAAACGGAAATGCTTTGCTGCACCAGGAATCTTTTGCAAAAAAGTTGTCTTAACTATGCGCTCACTAAGATCAATAGTTTTTTGCGGATCGTATAACGATGTGAAAATGTCCGCTTCAGGGTAGCGTTTACAAAGCAATTCAAACACACGCTCTGCCCCACCGCGCTGGGTTAAATAATCATGGACGAGAGCAATTTTCATGGATGATGCCTTATATTGCAATGTTGATTAAATTCTGGGTTGGTTAGCAAGTATTTACAGATATGTTTATAACAGTCTGCTGTCTTTACTAAACCCATCTGTAGGAGGTTGTGGCGATTTTTTATTTTGGATAATGCCCTTGTATAGATATGAAAAATCTGGAAGATTTACTTATTTTTGATATTAAAGATAGTTAAGTAAATTACCGATAAAATAAGTTACTTTCTATTGACAAAGAACAAGTAAATACTATCAATTAAAATTTTGAGTCCCTATAAATAAGAATCAGGGGTTGAATAAGAATATCAGGATTTTTTTTTACTGTTCGCTCATTTTGAACTAAATTATATCTAGCTTAAGGGTGATAACCACCCCCAAGCTATCAATCAATTAAAAACTATTTTGCAAGTATCAAGGTTTTTGCAGGAGCAAAATAAGTTGTTTGTTCAGCACGTAGTTTGTCGCAAAGTCTACCTTCAGGCAATTCCACATCGTCGTAGGTGAGGACTTGATCTTTAGCCAGATCATGCTTTAAGCGACATCCTTCTGCTATTCCCATTGGCAGTAAATTTTCTTGTTTGACAATTTCTGCGTTTTCACATTGTCCATAGGTCATGTAATAACCAATGCCATCAAGGGTTTCTCCAGCTTTGAGGTCGATTTTGGCAGTAGCGACGACATCGACAACGGGGCCTGCTATGGGTGCAAGAACAGCATCATGGAAGAGGACTGCACGCGCTACGGAGAGGGGAACTTCAAAATGGCAGAGGTGATAGGGGGTGTAGAAGCTATAGAGGGGGCCTTCACCGAGTTTATAGAGGTTAAGATAATGGCGTTGTTTGGGGTCGTCGTGGGTGGCAAAGACAAAGACTCCTGGGCTTGGTTTTGTGCCGACGACATAATCAACGATGCCACCTAATTCTTTGAGTTGGTCAACATCGTACATTTTGGTCATTTCATCGACATGACCTGTGTAGTCATATCCCAACATTCCGCGTTTTGCTACTTTCATGTTTGTAGCATTGGCAACTATTGCTTGCTCAAAAGAAATTTTTGTGCCGTCTGCAAAGCTTGTTACCATAGCGGGATTTTGACCCCAGCGTTTAGCAAAGCCTTCTTGGGTGGTGGGGTTGCGGTAGGGGTCTTGTAGACCTTTGATGTTGCCACATAATAGGGGGGTTAAGCCGATGCTTTTGACGAAGCGGTACAGGTTCATTTCTACCCCTGGTTGGTCGCCGTCGCAGGCTGTGAGGATGACTCCAGCGCGGTCTGCATGGACTTTGAGGATGGGGCCAATTGTGCCGTCGAGTTCGGCGTTCATCAAGATGATATGCTTTTGATGAGCGATCGCACTCATGACCAAATGAGCCGCAAATTCGATTGTGCCGGTGACTTCAATAATTGCCTCTATGCCTTCGGCTTCGCACAGCAACATGGCATCTTCGGTGACTGCATACTGCCCTTGTGCGATCGTATCTTCTAAATCAGCTAAATTAGAAACAACCCGAATATCCTCAATTCCTGCTTCTAAATAAGCTCGTTTAGCTGTATCAATATGGCGATTAAAAATAGCAACTAACTCCATTCCCGGCACGGAATTGATAATTTGATTAGCAATTCCACGACCCATAAAACCAGCACCAATCATCGCCACTTTAACTGGTTTACCCAAAGCAGCACGGGCTTCTAAAGCTTTATCTACAATAATCATCATTAAACTCCTATTAAAATAGATTCTAGTAAAGGCCAATTCCGATCTTTATCAGACATTTCCGTCACACCCAAAGGCCAAGAAATTTCTAAAAGTGGATCATCATAACGCAAACCACGCTCATATCCAGGAGTGTAAAATTCACCCACTTGATAGACAACTTCTGCACCATCTGTCAAAGCTTGATAGCCATGAGCAAACATTTCTGGTACATATAAAGCGCGACGATTTTCCGCAGTTAGTTCTACACCAATATGCGATAGATAAGTTGGAGATTCAGGACGCATATCAATAATTACGTCATAAATAGCCCCTTGAGTGCAACGAATTAATTTCGTTTCTGCGGCAGGAAGAATTTGATAGTGCATTCCCCGCAAGGTGCCTTTTTGATGATTAAAAGACAGGTTACATTGGGCAACCGTTGACTTTAAGCCGTGGTCTGCAAATTCTTGAGCGCAGAAAGTCCGAGCAAAGAAACCACGAGAATCTGACTTTTCTTCTAAGTCAATAATAAAAGCACCAGAGAGATTAGTGGATGTAAAAATCATGGGTTGCTATGATAATAATGTCTAGTGAAAACAGAGTTGATTGAAAGAGTTTCATTAAGAGTGATAAATCCTAATTGAAACTAGTATATGATAATAGAAATAAAGCTACTATCAAAACTCAAAAAACATTGCTTATATGTAGCGGTATCAGCCATCTATAGCAGTGAGAGATTCTGAACTTTTTGGCACGGATGATAAATGATTATTTAACTCCTGATCATATTCCCCAGATAAATTTGGTTTGGGAAAAGAATCATCCCAGAAATGATTACAAAGTTGTGGTTGTTTAGGAGGGTTAGCAGTGTAGGCAAAAAATAATGTTGACCGTTCTTGAGTGCGGAGAGTGCCATGATGTAAAAGTCTTCTGGTATCAACAATAATTACTGTACCTGCTGGACCAGGGCAAGACTTCCAAGCTGATTTTGGGATAATTGGATTTAGTGTTTCATCGTTTATTCCTCCTGATGTATTAATCTTAGATTTAATTCGATAACAATTAGGATGATATGGAGAAGTATAAGACAACGGTACATATTCAAATGGCCCATGTTTTTCTTCTACATCATTTAAATAAACGATGACTTTGATAACTCGACGGTCTTCTATATCTCTATGCCATAGTAATGTGGCAAACTGATCTTTATTAGGAAAGTCTTTACGTAAATGTACACCATGAAAGGCAATGGGAAGACCAATGTAGTTTTCGATAATGCTGATTAATCTTGGTTCTCGTCCCCATGTAGAAAATTGTGGTAAATCTGTAACCGTATAAATTGCTGGTGGATTCTGGTCTGAAGAATTGGAGTTATTCTTAACCAGACTTGGTAATAAATAATAAGCAGAATTAAGCAGTTGTGAAGTAGAGCTTAATCCTAAATCTGTGAGATTTGTAATGCAAATATAATCACGTTTGAGCGAGTCAAGAATTGGGCGATCGCATTCTGCTAATGCAGGTAAATTTTTACGATGCTTAACTAATGCCATTCTGTACTTCAACTCATAACTTAATGCTGATGTTTTGGCTTTAATTTTGTTGAGCATGACATGAATCCTTGCTTCATTAATGATTTATGAGATGTCGAAAAATTGATAAATATTTCATTATCAATAGGTATACACAAGCTTCTATTGATTTCTAACATCACTTATCTGTGAGGTTGTATCTTCTATTTTATGAGAGGCAATAGTGCTTTCTAAAACTGATACACTTACTAAGCCAAGATAAGGGATTATGGTGGTAACTGCCATAATTGGCCATCTTTTCAAAGCCCCAAATAGAACTCGCCAATTATTACTTTTAAAATGCTGAATAACTAATTGATTACAAAAATCTTTAGGATATCCTACCTCATTGAGCTTGATATTAATTTCTGGCGAATACGTATATTGCATTTTTAGTAATACCTTAGGTTTTAGCATCCAATGACTAGCACCAAAAGCATTTTCCAAATAAGCATCTTTAGTTATTTTAACGCTGCCATGACAAGCACAAAAACCAGTTAAATAGACCTGGTAATCTAAGTTATTTAAACCTTCAGACCATTTTTGTAGAGCATTTTGAGCTAATTCTGTTCTGTATATTTGAGCAGACATCAGTTGTACACCAGAGCGATTTTCTTGTATACAACGTTCAAATGCTGCTTTGCCATTATGCTCAACCTGTTCATTATCAATTTCATAACAGCGTTGATATAATAATTCACCCGTTACTTCATGACGACAGGAAAAATTCAATATCAGTAAAGTTAAATCTGGCTCTTGCTTCAAGGTTTTAACTATATAAAATATTGCATTATCAGCAATGATGTCATCATCACTAATAGTCCAAACATATTTGCTTGCTGCTGCTTGTATACAATAAGCAATATTTTTCATAACACCCAAATTTTCGTGATTCTTATTGTTATGAAATACTATATCTGGTAAAGATGACTGCCATTTTTTAATTATTTCTTGTGTATTATCTTCTGAACAGTTATCAGAAACAATAATTTCACATTCAGATTCAAAACCTTTGATAGATTTAGCCAGCCATGCTAATTGTTTATCTAGCAATGCAGCACGATTATATGTAGGAATAGAAATAGTAAGTAATTTATTCATGGTATTCACAGGAAATCAGGTTAAACAAAGAAAGTATTAGATTAATACTCATTATTAAGTATTAACTTTCAGCAAAACTGTATTAGTGCCTATTTATTTGTTGGCTTAACTGTGGTCTAGCAAAAGTATCATCATTATATTGTCTACAAAGTTCTGGACGCTTTGGTGGGTTAGCTGTATAAACAAAAAATAGTGTTGATCGCTCTTCTGTTCTCACAGTTCCATGATGTAAAACATTTCTTGGATCTACAAAAATTACAGTTCCAGCTTTTCCAGGACAAGATTTCCAAGCTGACTTGGGTATAATTTCCATCAATTTTTTATCATCTATTCCTAAATAATTAGACCTCCAAAGCATATAATCGACTCGATAATAATTTAATCTCTCTACAAAACTAGAAGGTGTTGGTACATATTCAAAAGGCCCATGTTTTTCAGTTACATCATTTAAATAGATGATGACTTTAATCATGCGTCTATCTTCGGAATCTTTATGCCATAGTAGTGTTTGTAGTTGCTGCTCATTAGGGAAATCTTTACGCACATGGACACCATGAAAAGCTATAGATAGTCCTATATAATTTTCAATGATTTTTTGTAGCCTTTCTTCAATTCCCCAGCTAAAAAATTCTGGTAAATCTGTAACCGTATAAATTTGCGGCAACTTATAACCTGTATGGATATCTCGTGGAGTTTCCATACTTGTTGTATAATTCTTAGCAGCAGCTAAGATTTGTGTTGTTGATGGTAATCCTAAATCTTCTAAGGAGGTGATATAAACACCTTGCAGTCTTAGAGTTTCAGCAATTAAGTGATCGCGTCCTTGTAGTGCAGGTAACTTACTCTTATGCTGCCAAAGTTGAGTTCTGTAAACTAACTCATTTCCTAATGCAGAAATTTTGTCTTTAACACTATTAAACATAACATAACTTCCTGATGATTGAATAAATAGTGTAATGCACCTATTTCCAGTAAATTACTACTCATATTTTTTTGATTTCTTGAGTAGATACATCAAGCATTTCTACCGTTTTGAATTCCCTAATTGGTATTATTTCAAAGGCAGATAAACTGACTAAAGCCAAAAAAGGAACTACTGTTTTGATGGCGGGAAAAGGCCATCTTCTTAAAGCACCTAAAAAAACTTTTAAATTTACTTCCCGGAAATTCTGCAACATCATTCGACGGCAAAATTGAGAAGAATATCCAATTTCTTCAAATTTTAAAATCACTTCAGGGATGTGTTTGTATTGCATTAATAGTGCAGACCTTGGCTCTTTTTGCCAATGACTCACACCAACAATACATTCTAGATAAATATCTTTAGTGACAATAACTTTGCCCTGAGTGGCACAATAACCAGCAAGATAAGCTAAAGATATCCAGTTATTAATTGCATCAGGCCACATTCTTAGGGCGCTTTTCACTAAGTCCGTCTGGTATATTGTTGCAGTCAGAAAAATTACTGCACCAACACTTTTTGCATAACAATGTTCAAAGGTGGCCTTACCATCACTTTCACCATCTTCTCTCTCAATATCAAACCAGCGATTACCAACTATTGTAGGAGGATGAACAGGTTCACCAGTGATTTGATTTCTACCAGAGAAATTCAGGAACAACAATGATAAATCTTCATTTTGCTTAATTTTATTAATTACATAAGCAACTGCTTTTTCTTGAATTGGATCATCATCACCAATTGTCCAAACATATTTACTGGTGGCAGCATTTAGGCAGTAGAAAATATTTTTCATTACGCCTAAATTTTGAGAATTTCTATTGGCTTTAAAAGTTATATTGCTCAATATATTTTGCCATTTTTTGATGATTGATGGCGTGTGATCAGTAGAACAATTATCAGAAACTAAAATTTCACACTCTGATTCAAATCCTTTGATAGCTTGGGACAACCAAGTTAACTGTTTATCCAGTAACTCGGCTCGATTGTATGTAGGAATTGCAATTGTCAGTATTTTAGTCATGTTCAATCAGTATTATAATTTTATTAAATTGACTAGATGTAGATATCACTATTAACCCTCTTCACTTAAAGAAGTAATCAATTGTGGTTCAATATCATTATTTTTTCTGGAAACAAAGATGAGTCTATAAGCAGATTGGCAGATCAAAGACCAGTAATAAACCATGACCCTCATCGCTAAAAAAGGCCATCTTCTAAAACCACCTAAAAAGATTCTCCAGTAATTTAACTTGACTAGGTTTCTTAAAATTTTTCTTTGACAAAATTTATAGGAATAACCTATAGTTAAAAGCTTTAAATAAACTTCAGGTATGTAGATATACTGCATCATTAATGCTAATCTTGGATCTTGATCTAAATGACTAGCGTGCATTGTGCATTCTAAATAATTATCTTTAGTGACTATGACACTTCCATGTAAGGCACAAAATCCTGTCCAATATGCTTGAGATGCCAAGTTTTTAGCAGAAGTTGGCCAAGTTTTTAAAGCACGTTGTACTAGTTCTGTTTTATAAACTACTGCTGTCATGAAAAGCACGCCACCAAAGCTTTCCTGTAAATAACGTTGAAATACATTTCTGCCATTAGTAACTGGCTCATTAGTATTACTTTTAAACCAATGTTCGACAACTATTTTATTTGTTCGTTTATCACGACCAGAACAATTTAAAAACATTAATGTTAAACTTGGATGCTGCTTGAGTGTAGTTAATAAATAAGCCAGGCTTCTTTCTTGAATTGGATCATCATCACCAACAGTCCAAACATACTGACCACTAGCAGACTGTATACAAAAAGCAATATTAGGCATTAAACCTATATTTTTACGATTCCTATTATTGAGGAATACGGTATTACTAAGTTGGGCTTGCCATTTATTAATTATTTCTTGTGTATTATCTTCTGAACAGTTATCAGAAACAATAATTTCACATTCAGATTCAAAACCTTTAATAGATTTAGCCAGCCATGCTAACTGTTTATCTAGCAATGCAGCACGATTATAGGTAGGAATAGCAATGGTAAGTAGTTTGTTCATGGTGGTATTTTCATCCTGAATTCCTGGTATGAATAAAATGAGTGAAAAAAGATATTGAACTTATAGACACTTCCGAATCAAATAGAATTGATTCGGAAAGTTTAATTAATTTACTGATTCGACAATACAAGAACTAATTTTTAGCCCAGAAAAAATCTTGGTCAATTTGTTGAGTACGAATCAGATACTCTAACTGTTTTAAGCGTGTAAATCCTCGGAATAAGAAAGTATCTTCAGTCATATCAATTTGACTGAATAAATCAAATAATTGTTGAGCGCCGAGTTGAGCATTCCAATCACACTTGAATCCTGGCAAAATCGTATTGATTTTTTCAAAAGATACTCGATAACTGCGATTATCTGAACCGTTATTACCAAAAGATAATCTACAACCAGGGAAAGCATCAGCAATAATTTCTGCGATTTCTTTAACTCGATAATTATTAGCTGTATCTCCCACATTAAAGATTTGATTGTGGACAATATCTCTAGGCGCTTCTAAAGCACAAACAATAGCTTTACAAATATCCAATGCGTGGACTAATGGCCGCCAAGGTGTACCATCACTTGTCATTTTAATTTCTTTAGTAGTCCATGCTAATCCTGACAAATTGTTTAAAACAATATCAAATCGCATTCTCGGAGAAGCACCAAAAGCGGTAGCATTCCGCATAAAGGTGGGAGAGAAATCATCATCGGCTAATGGTTGGACATCTCTTTCTACTAATGTTTTACATTCTGCGTAAGCTGTTTGAGGATTAACAGGTGATTCTTCTGTGACATCATCTTCACTCGCAACGCCATAAACACTGCAAGAAGACATATAAACAAAACGACGCACACCTACTGTTTTGGCTAAGTTAGCCAAACGAACTGAACCTAAATGATTAATTTCATAGGTAATGTTAGGTGCTAATTGTCCTGTAGGATCGTTGGAAAGTTCTGCCATATGCACTATTGCTTCCACACCCTCTAAATCTTCAGGAATAATATTCCGAATATCTTTGTTGAGGGTTTTTGCTGTTACATCAGTTCCGTTATATAGCCAACCAACTTTATAAAAACCAGTATCTACGCCAATAACTTCATGACCTCTAGCAATTAACAAAGAAGGTAGTAAGGAACCAAGATATCCTTCTGTTCCTGTTACTAATATTTTCATTTTTCTCAAATCCTTGTGATTGATTAATTTAGTTTTAGTCAGTTGGGAGTGGTATTTATCTTGAAGATTTCTCTACTCCATGAAACTGTTACAACTAATTTTTGCAAGTATCAGTGTAATTCACAATTCAATTATTGGTTAATGATCGGCATTTTAAATGCTACAAATCCAATATTGAATCATTGAATTTAATACAATACAGCACAAATATAGATATCATATATAGCGTTTCTCGGTTGAGTGAGATACAAGAACCCCACCCCCAACCCCCTCCTCCTTCGGATTCATCAGTCGCCTACGGTGGGAAACCCGCCTACAGCGCTGGTTCACCGCAAGCGATGAGGGGGCTATGATGTACCTCATGTGATGAGGAAACGCTATAAAGTCAGCTAATACCCAACTATATAGATATCTATTTTTGAGATTTTCGCCTTTTAAACTAGGCTACTAAGCTTTGCAAATGTGATTGTTGGGGTATTTGGGTGACAATTGCTTTGCCAATTTCTAGAGAAGATGTTGCTGCGGGAGATGGTGCATTGCAAACATGAATTGAGTTGTTACCTTGGACGATTAAAAAATCATCTACTAAAGAACCATTACTCATTAATGCTTGAGCGCGAACTCCTGCATGGGTGGGAACTAAATCTGCTGCTTGGACTTCGGGAATGAGTTTTTGCAAACTTCTGACAAAAGCTGCTTTACTAAAGGAACGAATGATTTCTTGAATACCTTCGTCAGCGTGTTTAGCTGCTAGTTTCCAGAAACCAGGATAGGTGATAACTTCTGCAAAGTCTCTGAGGTCAAAGTCGGTTTTTTTGTAACCTTCACGTTTGAGGCTGAGAACTGCATTTGGCCCGGCATGGACGCTATTATCAATCATCCGGGTGAAGTGGACACCCAGGAAGGGAAAATCTGGGTTGGGAACTGGGTAAATGAGTGTTTTGACCAGATAGCGTTTTTCGGGTGTAAGTTCGTAATATTCACCGCGAAAGGGGACGATTTTGGCTTGGGGGTTGGCTTTACCTAGTTTTGCTATGCGATCGCTATGCAACCCGGCACAATTGATGATAAAGCGAGTGTCAAAACGACCTTTGTTGGTTTCAATGACTTGATTTTTACCACTTGGGGATATTTGCAAAACTTTAGTATTGAGACGTAAATCTCCCCCTCGCTTTTGAATTAGTTCAGCGTATTTTAAACAAACTTGCTTGTAATTAACTATTCCTGTAGAAAATACCCGAATTCCACCGACGCAACTGACATGAGGTTCAATTTCTTTAACTTCTTCAGCCGTGATTTTTTGAACTGCTATTCCGTTTTCTAAGCCTCGTTTGTAGAGGGTTTCTAGTCGTGGTAATTCTTGTTCTTCTGTGGCAACAATTACTTTACCACAAATATCATGCTCAATGTCATATTTTTGGCAGAATTCTACCATAGAGCGACTACCATCACGGCAAAATTGAGCTTTAAAGCTACCTGGTTTGTAGTAAATCCCAGAATGGATTACGCCGCTATTATTGCCTGTTTGGTGAAATGCCCATTGACTTTCTTTTTCTAAAACTAAAATTCGTGCATCAGGATAGCGATTACCTAAAGCCATCGCTGTTGAAAGTCCAACTATCCCCCCACCAATAATCGCAAAATCATACATTAGCAATTTTTCCCCAATCTAAAATCTAAAATCTAAAATCCAAAATTGGTATTACCATTTCTTCCAAGGAGCTTGACCGCTTTTCCATAGCTCCTCTAAGTAGTTTTTATCTCTTAAAGTATCCATTGGTTGCCAAAAACCATTATGTTTAAAAGCTGATAGTTGTGACATATCAGCTAACTTTTCCAATGGCTCTTTTTCCCAAACAGTGGAATCATCAGTAATTAAGTTGATCACTTCTGGTTCTAGAACAAAATAACCACCATTAATCCAAGCTCCATCACCTTCAGGTTTTTCTTTAAAACTAGCAATTTTAGTTTGTTCTTGTCCTAAAGAAATTGCTCCAAATCTTCCTGCTGGTTGAACGGCACTGAGTGTTGCTAAAGTTTTTTGTTCTTGATGAAATTTAATTAGTTCTGTGATATTTACATCACTTACACCATCGCCATAAGTAAAGCAAAACGTATCATTACCAAGATGTTCTCTAACTTTCTTTAAGCGTCCACCTGTCATTGTATTATCACCTGTATTTACTAAGGTGATGCGCCAGGGTTCAGCATATCCAGAATGTACACTCATCTGGTTAAATCGCATATCAAAAGTTACATCTGACATATGTAAGAAGTAGTTCGCAAAATACTCCTTAATGATGTAACCTTTATAACCGCAACAAATAATGAAATCGTTAATTCCGTGGGATGAATAAATTTTCATTATATGCCAGAGAATTGGCTTACCACCAATTTCAACCATCGGCTTGGGTCTGATACTTGTTTCTTCACTGAGGCGTGTACCAAGTCCTCCAGCCAAAATCACTGCTTTCATGCAATTACCTCAAATATCTGCCGGTAGGTTATTGTTTTATTTTTTGGGGGATGAAGAGTATGCACAATAATATAGAGAAAACATTATCTTTGTACGTTCTTCTCTATAAACGATCTAGAAACAATTTAACTGTAAATTGCTGAAAAATTATGAAGAAAAAGTAAATTTAAGATATTTTATATGTAAAAATTGATGAGTATAATTAATTCAAAGTCGCATTTATACAACGAAAAATAATACATTTAAAATAACTAGTACTAAATTTTGCCTACTTCCAAAGGAATGAATTTTACTGAAGAAAAGCAAAAAATGCTATTCATAATATACAATGATAAAATAACTACTAATAAGGTCTCTGTCAGTCTATTGATCAAGTTTGTGGAGTACCAGAAAGACTTAATTTATGCATCGGTATTACATTATTTGTAATTTGTCATTAAAGGTACAGGGTAAATTAATTAATATTCCAAACAAAGAAGTTTGGTATTTTCAGTTAGCTATATACAAAATGATTTAGAAGTCAGGAGTAAAAGTCCTTTGTGGCATAGGTTTGTGATCAAACTTTGTACTTCATGTACCTATAATTACAAATTACGTTAATATCAATTACGTACCATAACGTAGATGAATCCTGGTTGATTTTTGTTGGTGCAGTCTACTCTTTGCGCTTAAAAAACTCAGTACACCTGAATTTTCTGGAATCCTATTCTCTCCACGAGTAATTCAGTCATAAAACTGAATTTATGTATACTGAATTGATTCAAGTTTTACTGATGAAGTTTTTCAAAAATAGTTGAACTTTGGAATAAAATGTCACATTTTTTGGAGACAATAACGCAAATATTGCTGATAGCTTGCTGGTAATTATCCATATCTTCTTGTTCAAGATAAATTTGAGCAGATTTTTCTAAATCTGCAATGGCTTGCTCCTGGTTGTGCTGAATTTTATTTTCGCCATATTGTGCTAGTTCATAATGAACCATCCCTCGTTTGAGATAAACTTTAGCCATACGGGGATTAATATTTATTGCTTGGTTAAAATCTGATATTGCCTGCTTGTATGCTTGAGTATAGCTACTGCTATATTGGGCAAATTGATAACGGGCAAGTCCACGTTGAAAGTAAGCTTCTGCTTTGGATGAATTGAGTTCAATTGCTTCAGTAAAATCCGCAATTGATTTTTTGTATTGCTGGTAGTAGTTCTGGCTATATTTAGCAATTTGAGAATGCACAATACCGCGTCTGATATAAGCTTCAGAATCATTGCTATTGATACTAAGGGCAGTATTAAAGTTGTTAATGGCTTTTTTATATTCCTTGTCAGGATCGCTACTATATTCTGCCAGCATATAATAGGCATTACCCCGATTGACCATTGCTTTTACTTCCTGCGGATTAATTTTTATAGCCTGGGTATAGTCTGCTAATGCTCCTTCATAATCATTCATATTGTAACGAGCATTACCCCTATTCATATACAATTTGGAGAAACTCGGATTTTTTTTGATGCCTTGGGTAAAATTTTCAATTGCTTGTGTATAGTCTTGTTTTTGATAGGCGGTATTACCTCGCTCATAATAATCTGTAAAATTCAGATTTTCCTCCTCAACAATTTTCTTTTCTTGCCGAGACATTAAAGTTTGTTGAGTGTAAGGATTTTGAGATACGAATGGACGAGTAAATTTAATCATTACGTCCAAATATCCTAATAAACCAAAACCCAACAAGAAAAACATGATAGTATAAAACTTTGATTTACTGGGATTATTTACAGGTTTATAAACAGGAAAGTTTTGGGGAAATACTGGTCGCCAGTGATGTAGTGGAGATGTTAAAACTGCTGGCTTGCGGACACGAGGAGTTTGTATATTCCGCTTTCTCGATTTTCGGCGGGGTTTGAGATGTTCTTTTGATGCGATCGCTTCCAATGATGGAAAAGGATCACGTCCACCTAATTGTGAGGTACGTTCACACCAAGGACATTGCTTGAGGTGATTATCATAAAGATGCTGGGGATTTACAGCACAAGTAACAAGATTTTCTTCGGCTGCGACTATTGCTAATAACCAGGTTTGAGCGCTAGGACGCAGTTGGGGGTTGTTATGACCATCCTCGAAACAACGCACAAACAGATCCTGTAAACCAGGATGGAGCATTTCCCAAGGAGGTGCTATGGGGGTAGGTAAATAGGGAACTCGTTGCTTTTGACTGTAGGTGAAATGACCGGCAACTATCCTGGCTTCATAAGCAGGGGGGTCAAACAGACCTTGAAAAATCCCAGAAAATGGGTGAGTGCCTTCCATTAATAATTGAAATATCAGCACTGCTAACCCAAATAAGTCATGGGAACTTTCACGATCATATTCAGCAAAAGTTTTATTTTGTAGTTCTGGAGGGGTATATTCTGGTTTACCTACTGAACAACGATAGACTATATTCTGCTGCGGATCACGCACTTGAAATGAGTCTGTGTCTACTAAGGTGACTAATGAGGTGTCACTAACAAGGATGTTTGACTCATTTACGTCACCAATGCAGTACTGACTTGCGTGCAGAGCTGCAAAAGCTGCTGCCAAATTCCGAGCAGTACGCAGTAAATACTGATAATTAAATAAGGGGCAGTTTTGACGACGGGTTCCAGGATTATAAAAATCCATGATTGGCCGCATTCCTCGAATGCGTGGCATTAAAAAGCCAATGATGCTGCCACTGCTATCTGCTGCTTGCAATAACTCTTGTGGCCAAGCTATAGAAATATGTCCTAAATTAGCCGTTGGATTTTCCGGGGGGTTGGCCAGCATTGCCTGGAGTTTGTGACCATATGTAACTATGGGCTTGTGATAAATTTTGGCCACTAAATTTTCATCTGATGGCACTGCATATACACAAGCTTCACCGCCACGCCCTAAACTGACTGTGAGATTAAGGATTTCCTGTTGGGAAAGATAACGTACTACCTGCATGGTAAAATTACGGTTATGAGAGGTTATTTTAGAGAACTGGGGATTGAGAACTGGGGAGTGAGTGCAGTTTTTCCCCTTAGGACTCAATGCATTGATTGTTCAAGACCCGATTGGCACTAACTGACCTGTCTCTTCAAGAAGAATGCGACTGACATACCTCTTGTTCTCTATGTCCTTCAGAGACAATCTACGAATGGGATAGTTTAGCTAATGCGTAGCGTCTCGACAGGAATATGCTAAAAGAAGGGCGGGAAATTGGGAAAAACCTTACCCTAAACCTTGCAGTATGCACTTTAAACCCTACCCAATCGACCTTGCTCATCAGTTGCCTAATGCTGCTATAACTAGGGTCAAATCATCGTCTGTACGCTGGGTAATCCGATCAGAGCATAAGAACTTCACCAATTGCTCTTTAGCTACGATTTTATCGTCAGAATTGGCTACAAATTCAAATAAAGGAAAAAAGAAAGGTTTGTGCGGTTCACCAACAACCATATTCAAAGCCAGCATTTGTAGTCCATCGGTGAGAACGCCGATATTAACTATGTTTTGACGCAATATTCTGATTTGCGCTGTATCTAAAGCATCTGGTGAAGTCAAAAAGGTTGTTTCGTTGATATATTCACCGTTGTTAGGGATGGTAAGTGCCAGTAAATTACCTGTGCTATCCTTGGCTACAGCTAAACCATCACCAATTTGGGCTACTGCGACAATTTCTGGTGTAGCGATCGCAATAATTAAGGTAGTTGCTAAATCATGGGGCAAATGCTCGCTCACATCCGCTTCTTCTTCTATCGCTTTTTTGCTGGCTAATATGGTATCTGTCAGCAAAGCACGCAAGAGGTTATCATCAGCAAGTGTATTGGGCGTGATTTCTGAGCAGTTGGAAATATGTTCTATTGCCGTTTCTACTGCAATCATTGCTCCCACTTTTCCCATGCTGGCAGAACCTGCACCATCTGCGGCAGCGATCACCAACACATTATTTGACAATATCTGCCAATGATGAGCGTCTTGACACAGTTGCTTGTTTTTAATGTGGCTAGTACCACATACGGACGCGGCTACTATTCGCCATTGAGAAATCTGTTTTGATGTATTCATAAATTGCTTCTAACAGCTAAAGTGAAGAGTTATCAGTTCCAAGATGGATGATATGGAAAGTGCTGTAAGCGGTAGCGGGGCGTTTAGCCCGTCCTGAGTATAAACCCATTCGCTTCAAGGCTTTGAGCAATTATCACTGTCCTAGCCTATCTGACTACAGCCATAACTGATAACTGTTAACTTAATAACTGTTAAACAGACCCCCAACCAATTGGTGGTAGTGCTACTTGCTCATCTACCTTAGAATGAGATACAGCTGACATACTCGCTGAAAGCCAAACAAACATTTCAATAAAGTTTAATCCTTGCAATTTAAGAGGAGTACGCACTGCTATTTGATTTAAACGTGTCATGTTAGCATTTTCTACTCCTACTGTAAAAAAGGCAACACGCTTATTGGCTTCATCTCCTTGTAAGCGCTGTACTGCTTGCTCAATCACTTCATCTAGCTCTCCTTGCGGTTCACCATCTGTAATCATAAATACCCAAGGACGATAGTAAGCAATGCCATTGGCACGATACTGGGATTTGCGTTCTTGAATTATTTCTAATGATTTATGAATTCCCCCACCCATCGTCGTTAGTCCTTGGGCTGTTAAAATAGGCGGGTTGAATTGGTCTGCCGTTACAAAATCTTGTACTACATTGACATGACTATCAAAAGTAACAATTGCTACTTCTACCCGTCTCGCTGCCAAGGAATTTTTTATCAGTTCATCTTTAAAACTCAGTAAGCCTTGATTTAAGGCTTCAATCCGTTCTCCCTGCATCGAGCCAGATGTATCCAGCAATAGCACGCACGGGCAACGCGGTTCTGGGTTTTCTGCAAACTCTACGACTTCATCTAGTTTTAGTGTATCCAGCATAACCTTTTGTGTTATGTTATAGTCCAAAGCTTTAATTTCCTTTTCTCAAAGTATATAATTTCCAATACTAGTAAGACTACAAGTATGGTATTTATCGGTAGATAGCGTCAACTTCATTAACCAAATTATTCTTGTCAAATTCTCAATTTCAGGAAATTTGAATCATTATATAGTTCCTAAGCAGGTGAATTTATCAGGGTAAACATTACTTTTTGTAGTGGAGCTACCATACAGAAATTTTCGTGAAAAAATTAAGAATACAATAATCAATATATACATTTATTTCAATAGATTTTTAAAGATTTTATGTGGAAATTTGGCTAATTATAGACTCTTAATTAATTCAGCAATTTGATAATTATTGCCACCATGTAAAAATGAAAACTGAAAATTTGTATCATTTTGAAAATACGATGGGAATTTACAGCCTAGTAGTATTATGTAAGCAAACAACTAAGGAGTAATTGATATAACTGGTGATAGATACATAATATTTACCAATAGTATGATTAGTTTATAAAGAGATTGGCAAGGGAAGAAAATACCTGATCCTGAAATCTCTTATTTCTCAATAATAAGTCAATTCTTCGGAAAAAACTGTAAAAATATGAATAATACTGGCACTTTTAGCAAACTATCTCCTGAACGTTTATTAAGACAGTTAACTAATTCTTCTGATACTACTTGTTTACAAGTCTTGAGTAATTCGGTGTCATGGTCAATATTCTTAGATCAGGGCAAAATCATCTATGCTACCCATTCAGTAGAACCTTTTGACAGATTAGAACGGCAGATGCGTCGTCTGAGTCAGCAAATTCCTCTACTGACTAATGAAGTTCGTGTACAACTACGGATGAGTTTTGAACCTGACTGGCCAACTCAGTTAAGTGAATTTAACGATAATTTGATCAACCAAGCACCAGAATATCAAGCTATTTACTGGCTTGTTGATCAAAAACATCTCCTTTCTACCCAAGCAGCATTACTGATTCAAGAGTTAGTTAAAGAGGTGATTGAATCATTTTTATTAATTCCAGAAGGAACATATAAATTAACTGAGCCAGTTGATAGCATTCCCAAAATTTGTAAACTGGATGTAGAAAATATTAT
The DNA here is from genome assembly GCF_051781005.1 of Anabaena sp. WFMT. Taxonomy (NCBI): domain Bacteria; kingdom Bacillati; phylum Cyanobacteriota; class Cyanophyceae; order Nostocales; family Nostocaceae; genus Anabaena; species Anabaena sp. WFMT. The sequence continues at coordinate 110,522 of NZ_JBPWOA010000029.1, forward strand.
GGAGCGCTGCCAAAAGCGGTTACAGAATTGGCAGTCTTTTACTCCTCAAATATCTTCTCCCTATCAGCGTCCATATCTGTTGATTAACAGTAAATTTTATGACAAACAACTACCAGAATTACAGCAAAATCTAACTAATTGGATGAAGGGTTTTAGTCTGCGTCATTTGGCAGTAATTATGAATCAAGATGAAGTGGAACTGGCTCGAACTTTATATCCACATATCCTTCAAGGTTCGATTATTTTGCATGCACCAGATCCTCCATTTGATACGTTGCCTAAGACATTTGCAGATTTTTCACTATCTTCTCAATATGGCACCACAGAAATTAATCAGAAATTAAATACAGGATTATTACCAGATACGAGTACTACTAGAGAACACTCTGTACCTGAAATTTCTGTTTTACCACAAGACAATCTGCAACTGGTAACTATACCAAATAACATAGAACCTGATGAGCAAAACGTAAATACTGCTACTATAACTGCTAAAAAAACCTACAAAATTATTTCTGTAGATGATAGTCCGACGATTCTCAAAGAAATAAGCCGTTGTTTAGAAGATGAAAATGTTGTTGTTGTAACTATTAATGATCCAGTCAAAGCAGTTATGTCTATTATTAGACATAAGCCCGATTTAATTTTATTAGATCTAAATATGGCTGGTATTGATGGTTATGAGTTATGTCGAATCATTCGCAATAATTCATTTTTTAAAGAAATTCCCATCATTTTTGTGACAGGAAATAAAGGAATTGTAGACAAAGTAAAAGCAAGATTAGTAGGAGCATCTGGTTATTTAACAAAGCCTTTTACACGTGCTGAACTACTAAAAATGATTTTTATGCATTTAGCATGAAGGGGACTGGGGAGATGGGGAAGAATACTTAATTTATCTTTTCCTGTCACCTTCTTCCAATGACAACTGAAAACTAACTATTAAAGTAATTACTCGTGGCACAAGTTGTATTAGAAAATGTTTATAAAAGTTTTCCTCCCCGGAAGGGGGAAAATGTGACGACTCAGCAGCAGTCACCACCAGGAAGGGAAGGTGCGGATAGTATTAATGTCTTGCGACGGATTAATTTGACCATTGCTGATGGTGAGTTTATGGTATTGGTGGGGCCTTCTGGTTGTGGCAAAAGCACTTTGTTGCGGTTAATCGCTGGCTTGGAGGTGATGACTGGTGGCAATATTTCGGTGGGCGATCGCTTGATTAATGATTTACCTCCGAAAGAACGAGACATCGCTATGGTGTTTCAAAATTATGCCCTCTATCCCCACATGACGGTTTATGACAACATCGCTTTCGGGTTACGTCGTCGGTTTGGAGATGGGGACGCAGGGGGAGACAAAATTACCAAATGGCGTGAAGATATTTTTGTGGGGATGACGAGGAAGCTACCCAAGGGACTCCGTTATGTTTCTGAAAAAGAACGCGCAGTAGATGAACGAGTGCGGAGTGTAGCTCAGTTGTTACAAATTGAAACTTTGTTAAATCGTTTACCAAAACAACTTTCCGGGGGACAAAGACAACGGGTAGCATTAGGAAGAGCGATCGCACGCAATCCTCAAGTATTTTTAATGGATGAACCATTATCTAACTTGGATGCTAAATTACGGGCAGAGACTCGCGCTCAAATTGTCAAATTACAGCGTCAGCTAGGAACGACAACGATTTACGTCACCCATGATCAAACTGAAGCCATGACAATGGGCGATCGCATCGCCATCATGTCAGAAGGCAAGATACAGCAAGTTGCCGCACCATTAGAATTATATAATTATCCAGCTAACCGCTTTGTCGCAGAATTCATCGGTTCACCACCCATGAATTTTATTCCGGTAGAGTTTCACGCACCATTATTAATTACCCATTCAGACTTTCGCTTCACCCTTCCAGATGTGTGGGGAAGTGCATTGCAAAAATACGATGGACAAACCTTAATTTTAGGAATTCGTCCAGAACATCTAATTTTGAGTGTACCTGCAACTAAAAATTTACCCGTAAAAGTAGACCTAGTAGAAAACTTAGGAAATGACACTTTTTTATCCGTAAAAATTGCTGATCCTGATTTAACAAATAAAAATGGTCAAGCATTACAAGTAAGAGTTCCACCGGATAGAATCATCAATATCGGTGAGCAACTTTGGTTATCTTTATTACCTGATAAACTACACTTTTTTGACCCAGAAACCGAATTAGCCATATTCCCAAAATAATCAATCGTAAGAATTCAGGAGTCAGGAGTTAGGAGGCAGGAGTCAGGAGTCAGGAGTTAGGAGGCAGGAGTCAGGAGGCAGGAGTCAGGAGTCAGGAGTTAGGAGTCAGGATGAAGAATATTTTTCTCTTCTATTCCCTGCTATATCAAACATTATGTATCCTGAATCCTTACAAACAATCTTCACTGTTTGTCATAGATTTAGGAAACACCAAAAAATAAATTATCCAAAAATTGTAGCGTGGGTTAACCTACCATTATCCTAAAAATTGGATATTTTTTTATTTGGAAATCCCTTAATGTTATGGCGGCTTTTAAATCACAAATGCTGTAGGGGCGGGGTTTCCCCGCCCTTGATTCTACTCCTCCATCCGACCAAAAACCACTATATCCGTGTCACACTCAACGCAAAATTGTAGGGTGTGTCAAATGCCGAAAATCTGCAACTGCTGATTTAGTCATTTCCTGAATTGCTGCTAAATTCAGTGGTGATATTTCGCTTTCCATTCCCAACCAGAGAAGAAATTCAATATTACCTGCTGGGCCTGTTATGGGCGACCAAGTTAAACCTTTATACTTCCAACCCAACTCCAAAGCCGCTTGCAACACCTGAAAAATAGCATCAGCTTGGTCGCTAGAATCACGGACAACGCCCTTTTTGCCCACGCGAGACTTCCCAACCTCAAATTGAGGTTTCACCAGCAATACAGCTTCCCTGGGTGCTTGTGTTAATTCCCACAAAGCAGGCAAAATTTTAGTTAAGGAAATAAACGAAACATCCACTACAGCTAAATCGGGAAATGTCGCATTTTCAGCATATAAATCTTCTGGTTTTAACTGCCTTAAATTAGTGCGTTCTTTTAAAATTACCCGTTCATCAGTTCTAATTTTCCAATCAACTTGTCCATAGCCAACATCAATTCCATAAACTTGTTTTGCACCAGATTGTAATAAACAATCAGTAAAACCACCTGTTGAAATTCCCCCATCTAAACAAATACGTCCAGCTACAGGAATTCCAAAAAATTCTAAAGCTTTAGCGAGTTTTTCGCCACCACGAGAAACAAAAGGAGGGCGTTCTTTAACTTGAATTTGGGCTTTAATATCAACTTCAGTCCCGGCTTTATCAATCATCTGTTGATTTACCGTCACTTCCCCAGCTTGAATTAGCCGTTGTGCTTGCTGACGGGAGGGACATAAACCTAAATCTACTAATAGCGTATCGAGTCTTTGTTTGACCAATTAACTTGACTCTCCTGGTGATATTAGATTTAAAGCATGATAGATAATTTCTTCTCGGTTAACCAGCTTTTCTAATTCTTTTGGTTCATAACGACCTTCTTCTACTTCTAGGGAAGCTTCATTACTGGCATTTAAATAGGCTTCTGCTAAGGTTTCTAACAATTCTTCTGGTGCGAGATAATAGCCTCCAGCTTTACGTCGCTTATTTTCCCGCTGAATTTCCAGAACCGAATTCCGAATTGAGACTTCCCAAGAGCGAGTCGTGCGATTTTCAGCTTTTTGTTTAATCAAGTGCAACAATAAAACTACTGCATAACTCCGAATTGTCTTGATAATGTCATTTCGGCTCATTTCTTCTAATTCTTCAACTATAACCAATGCTTCTTGGACATTCCCTTGCAGAAGCAAGTCTTTCAGGGTTAATAATTCTTCCATATATTCATATTTTTTCCAATGTATGGATATTTATAATATACCGTAATATATACTTTTAGGTTATTTTCTGTAAGTTATAAATTGACTTAATCAGTAATTATTTATACACATTACTCATTCTCATCATAATTAAACATAAAAACAAATTTTTGTTTAGGTAAAACTAACATAGGTAGATAGATAGGATGATCATCCCAACCATTAATTTTTTCACCTTTTTGATAGCAAATAATTAAAGTTACGACATCAGGATATTTCTTTTGAGCTTCTATTGACCAACCACCTGATCCAAAGCCAAACATCCATTTAAAAGGGTCTTTCCTTAGCAACTCTAATCCTTCTTTATTATTTTTCTTCCCCCTACGAACATTTAAACGCCCTTTGTCCATACCTTTGGATTTCATATTTGTTAATGCTTTAATGATGCGATTATCTTCCCATTCTTCAGACGGAACATAATAACTTTTGGTATGACTGATGACTTTAATAATAAAATCTATATCTACCTCAGCATATTCTTCATCATCTTGATAATTAATTAAAAAATTCTCAATCGCTTTGAAATTAGGCTCTATATCCTCTTTTTTATAAGCTGGATCTTGTGCAAAAATTAATTTTCCTGGTCTTAAGACGTTAATAACAGAAGGATCTAAAACATTAGATCGCGTTGGTTTAAGATGTCCTCCTATCCAAACAGGTTGAACTTTAATATTATGAATATCATCTCCTATCGCTTGACGCATTGCTTCATCTGCTTCGTGAATGGAACGAAAAGCATCTAATATATGTTCTGCTAAAAAGAGACGAGTCACATCTTTCAATTGTGGACGATAACCATACATTCGAGCGTGTTGATGAACTGTATCTACTATCTTTTGTTTTGCATCACGTCCATAATAAGTTACCATTAAGCCTTTAATTGTCACACCTCTGCCTAATCTATTACCTCCGATCAAGATATTCATGCCAGGATTATAATTAGGTTCTTTATCGGGATTATTTGCATTAATAATTTTAGGAATTGCGTGTCTTAATTGAATTTTTAACTCTTCTATTAATTCATACAGCGGCGGTAACTTATCGACTGTTTTCTCTAACTCTTTGTAGACTTCTTCTAACCATTTTATTGATTGTTTATACTCTGTTTGTGAACTCTTCTCTCGAATGGCTTGATCTAAATTAATAACGAAATTACTGATTACTTGTTCTAAATTGGTATGAATATCTTGCTTGTAGCAAATATGAGCTAAAAAAGAATATGTTGCATCTTCGTTATCTGAAGATAACATTTTGTAAGTTGAACCTAGGAAAAAACAACATAATGCAAACCTTAATCCTTCAGGAATTATCCATTTATTACCAGGATTAATTACACCTTTTTGTTTTTTAATTTGGTTTATTTCTTCAGCATCTACAATACAACAGTGTTTACTATTGTCAGAAAAAAATAATTCTCCTCCCATATAACTATCTCCTGGTTCTGGTAATGCTGCACAAAATTTAGGTTTACAAGGATGAGGGAGACTTTGTAATAATAGACTTTGAGGCGTTGCAGTAACTTGAATGTATATATGATTAGCAACTTCTTGGCGAATATTACCTATTTGTTCAAAAGTTGAACTATCAGAAATTGTATCTTTTCCTTGTTTAGATTGTTTAGCCTCATTGGTATTTAAACTAGCATTATCAGCCTCATCATCAAAAATTAATGTAGGAAAATTTTTAATTTTAGCTGTTTTTAGTACTATTAATAATCTCTTTAGATGGGAAACATTTTTCGTGGTAACTAAAACAACGCCCGTATCTTTAATGTAGGGTGTAACCTTAGTTTTAGCAAAATAAACCGGGTCTTTTTTCCATGCTTCCCAATCAAAAATAACTGGTCCTCCTTGGATTTGATTATTAAAGCGGTTAGCAGTTTGCTCTCCCAGCCATGTATTATTAGAAGTTAATACAATAAAACAACGAAAATTATTTTCATGAGCCAATGCTAAAGTAGCAATAGTTGTATTAGTTTTACCACTTTGAACTCGACCATAAATGAGTCCAGTCGTTCCATTAGGAATAGGGTTTACTCCTTTATAAGGTTGGCTGACTAACCCTGTACTATTTTTTCCTACATCACTATCACCAAAATTCTCCGAATAAACTTTGACACAATTTTGTACAACTTCAATAGCAATTTCTTTAAATTTATTTGCTTCTTTTTGTCCGATTTCTTTTTCTAATTTCTTCATTAATCTATCAATACAGTCGCCATTAATTTCAATAGGAGTATGTGTCATAATTTATTTGATTTTGATAAAATTACATCAGGCCAGTTATTTTGTGGTATTGTCCGTTCTAAGGGAACTCTCCCTGTACCTTTAACATAATAACTTCCTCTTAGTTCCCTTTTTACAGAAACACGCTGATTAGCTAAACCTTCAGTATAATCAAGAATTGTCCATAGTTGTTCTTGTGATAGACAACAAACACCATCCCGATGACAAATTAATGCTATAAAAAGTTTGACATCTGGATATACTTGATGAAATTCTGTGAGTGCAATTTCTTCCTGTTCACTGAAACTAAATGACCATGAAGAAGTAGGTTTTTTGGAAATTTTAAATAAGATAGCAGATTCTTTATTTAAGCTTTTTATAATATAAAGAGATGAATGAATGGAAGATAAATAACTTATAGATACATCAGATGTTCCTTTTAGTAGTCGAAGAAAAGCTGCACCATGTAAAAATTCTAGATCATTAATACTCATGGAAGTATTGCCAAGAATTATCTATTATGTAATATATTTTACCATAAAATTATCCAGTAATTTTACATGGGAAAGGGAGTAACTCAATTTTTTTTAAAAAAAGTAAACGCACCTTGCTAATAAAGCCAAAGTGCGATTCCTACGGAGCGCTTCGCTATCGCTATTAAGTCCATCCAGGCAGACTTAGTTTATATAGACACGGTTTTCAATCGCCAGGGCTAAATATCAATCTCACTCAACTCACGAGTGATATAGTCAAAAGGCTCATCCACAAAAGCAGTATTAGCAATACCAGCAGCCGCTACTTGCTCCTTGACAAGACCCTTCATAATCTGGATACCTTGAACTGTCGAACCAATGGGTACACCCAAAGAATTGTAAGTTTCCCGTAGTCCTTGCAACACCCGCTCATCAAGTACATTCATATTGCCAGCTACTAGCGCATAAGTAGCATAGCGGAGGTAATAGTCCATATCCCGCAAACAAGCCGCAAACCGACGAGTTGTATAGGCATTACCACCAGGGCGAATCAATTCTGGCAATTCTTCAAATAACTTAGCACCAGCCTGTTTAACAATAGCCGCTGCATTAGAATTAATTGCAGCCGCCGCTTGCACTCTTGCCGTACCAGTTTCAAAGTAAGACTTAAGGCTATCGATCGCATTCCGGTCAAAATAACGTCCGGTTACGTCATAATTCTTAATTAAAGTTGTAATTGCATCGCGCATTCTTTTTTCTCCCAATCATTAGCTATCTATGGTTTGATATTTATTTGGCTGCAATTATGCACCTGTAAACTTTTGTGCCATAAACAATAAATGCGGCACAAAAACTATCCATCCGCTATTTAAGGATTCTATGCCAAAGTTGACCCCTATGAGATGATATTTCCAGTTTTGTGCAGATGATGAAGAAAGGTTAATATAACCTGTAATCCAGATAATCTGTAACAAACACTACAAAACCACCTCAAGTCGAGTATTTACGATATTCCAGGTGGTGTGTCACAACTTGGGTTAGTTCGGCAGGGATAAGATGCTTTGGCAGATTCTGGTTTTACTTTAGGAAATTGGGTACAGAAGGAGTAACTATGACAACCCCAAAAGAAGTCTTGAAGATGATTCAAGACAAAAAAATTCAGATGATTGATCTGAAATTCATCGATACACCAGGGACTTGGCAACATTTGACCATGTACCAGGATCAAATTGATGAGAGTTCATTCACTGATGGTGTTCCTTTCGACGGTTCCAGTATTCGGGGTTGGAAAGGCATCGAAGAATCAGACATGACAATGGTGCTAGATCCAAACACCGCTTGGATCGATCCATTCATGAAAGAGCCGACGCTAAGTATAATTTGTAGTATTAAGGAACCACGCACAGGCGAATGGTATAACCGTTGTCCTCGCGTTATTGCCCAAAAAGCAATTGACTATCTTGCTTCTACAGGACTTGGTGACACTGCTTTCTTTGGGCCTGAAGCTGAATTCTTCATCTTTGATGATGTCCGCTACGACCAAACCGCCAACGAAGGCTACTATCATGTAGATTCTGTTGAAGGTCGTTGGAACACCGGTAGAAAGGGTAAAAACGGTGAAGTAGATGGTCCTAACCTGGGTTACAAAACCCGCTTTAAAGAAGGTTACTTCCCAGTACCACCAACGGATAGCTTTCAAGATATGCGGACAGAAATGCTGCTAACAATGAAAGACTGTGGTGTACCTATTGAAAAACAACACCACGAAGTTGCTACAGGTGGTCAGTGTGAATTAGGTTTCCGCTTTGGTAAGTTAATCGAAGCTGCGGACTGGTTGATGACCTATAAATATGTCATCAAGAACGTTGCCAGAAAGTACGGTAAAACCGTCACCTTCATGCCAAAACCAATTTTTGGTGATAATGGTTCCGGTATGCACTGTCACCAATCTATTTGGAAAGGTGGACAACCTTTATTTGCCGGTGACAAGTATGCTGGCATGAGCGAAATGGGATTATACTACATTGGTGGTATTCTTAAGCACGCTCCAGCATTGTTGGCAATCACCAACCCCACTACAAACTCCTACAAACGTCTAGTACCTGGTTATGAAGCACCAGTAAACTTGGCTTACTCCCAAGGCAACCGTTCTGCTTCTGTACGGATTCCCTTGTCTGGTAATAACCCCAAAGCCAAGCGGTTAGAGTTCCGTTGTCCAGATGCCACCTCTAACCCCTATTTAGCCTTTGCAGCCATGCTTTGCGCTGGTATTGATGGGATTAAGAACAAAATCCATCCTGGTGAACCCTTAGATAAGAATATCTATGAACTTTCTCCAGAAGAATTGGCGAAAATTCCTTCTACACCAGGTTCTTTAGAATTGGCATTAGAAGCACTCGAAAACGATCACGCTTTCTTAACTGATACTGGTGTATTCTCAGAAGATTTCATCCAAAACTGGATTGACTACAAACTGGTTAACGAAGTTAAGCAAATGCAGTTGCGTCCTCATCCTTACGAATTCTTCTTATATTACGATTGCTAATTGCAACGAGTAGTAAAGTAGCAAATTTGAAAGCCACCCTTGAGGGTGGCTTTTTTCTCAATCTGTTAGTTTAAGCACTCAAACAAAAGTCTTAGCTCATAGATGCGTGACTGCTACTATAAATTGTTTGTGTAGTGGGATCTATCTTCCCTTGAATCGGGTTCCAATAATGGGATAGTTCTTCAGGAAGACCGAGTTCTTGTGCCGCACGCATCAGCATTGATTGTTGACGGTTCTTAACTTGCTGATGTTGACGTACCATTAATGCACGAGATTTTTCTTGAATAGACATAACTACAGTCCTCACTATTTCTTACTAATAGAATTTTTTCCTTACCCATTTATAGTAACAGGATTTCTGTAGCGTATGTTACGGAATTGCACATAATTTACAAAAATTCACAATTGAGCGATCGCTATACTTCTACTTGGTGTATGGAATATCATGGATCAATCCAAGAATTATACGTAGTCAAGACGAGTATTTATTTCAAAAAAGCTTTAAGGACTTCCAATTAAAAAAATACCCAAAAGTTTCTTAAAGTTTCTTGTGGTGCGGGCATCTTGCCCGCAAATTATCAAGGATGGGCATCCTGCCCATCCCACAAAATTGGGGAATTTATTTTTTGGTGATCCCTTATTTTTGATGGTGATTCCAATACAATAATTAACGGTAATAAAATTTAATCTATTGTTTATGTCTGACACCTTAAGCAAGCTGACCTATCAGACTTTTCAACAAGGAAAGAATTACTTCAGTTTTGCTCATAAAATTTTAACTTCACGGTTAAGAAACTTAGTGCATCCCACACTAGCACAAACGAGCCAATTTATACCTCAAGAGGCAATACCCAAACTGCAAAACAGATTAAATCAGCTACTAGAAACTGACTGGCAGGATGCAGAAAAAGGAACATATCCCACTAGTCTATTATTTGATAATCCTTGGGAAGATTTTTTCCGCTATTATCCACTAATTTGGCTAGATTTCCCCCTAATCTGGGAACGATCCACAAAAAATAGCCAACAAGATTTTTCACCAGAAATAGATAAAGACAGTTATCCTAGTTACTATTTGCAGAATTTTCATCACCAAACTGATGGTTATTTGAGCGACCTCTCAGCCAATTTATATGACTTACAGGTAGAACTTTTGTTTGGGGGTTCAGCTGATGCCATGCGACGACGTATTATCGCCCCGCTGAAAAGCGGTTTAGAAAAATTCCAGTTTCTTTCACAAAAACAAATCCGAATTCTAGATGTAGCTTGTGGCACTGGGCGGACTCTGAAGATGATACGAGCAGCTTGTCCTCAAGTATCTTTATATGGTACGGATTTATCCCCAGCTTATTTACGTAAATCTAATGAGCTATTGTCTCAAAATCCGTTGGAATTACCACAACTTTTACAGGCAAATGCTGAAGAATTACCTTATTTAGATAACTATTTTCATGCGGTAACGTCTGTGTTTCTTTTTCATGAGTTACCTAATACTGTGCGTCAATTAATTATAGAACAATGCTTCCGGGTGTTAAAACCAGGTGGAGTCTTGATTATATGTGACTCAATTCAGAAGAGTGATTCACCTGAATTGACTCAGGTGATGGATAACTTTCCGAAAATGTTCCATGAACCTTACTACAGAGATTACACTACTGATGACTTGGTAGAGCGCTTAAAGAAAGCGGACTTTGAGAACATCGACACACAAGTCCATTTTCTAAGCAAGTATTTTATTGCACATAAACCAGTTTAAGGTAACGCAGAAATACTCGTTTGGTTCAGGCTAATGATCATTGACAGTCCTTTGCACCACAGACTGTTCTATGAATATCACACCGACTTGAACGGGTTAACCACAAGAAGTGCAATCCTATTCTCTTCCTGCTTTCCGGCTTTCCCAATATATAGACGGCTAATACAAAACAGCAGCAGTTGAGGAAAACTAGTCGAGTACGTATATGAGTTACTAAGTCATACCATTTTAGATTTTGGATTCTCAAAGAGTTAATGGATCAACTTTTTAGAACATCCATTGATCACAATCTTTGTTCTTTATTGGTATCACTAATACAAGCTAAGTTTTCCACAATTACTGGATGTTTCGAGGGAATACTAAATGATCGCTCAGTTGTGCAGTTGTGTAGTGCTTTAACTGTCTATGTCTTGAGTCAGAGAAGATGAAATCTGGAACGATGAATGAGTTATGTAGTGCTTTAACTGTCTATGTCTTAAGTCAAAGAAGATAAAATTTGGAACGATGGATAAGCTATGAAATGCTTTAACTGTCTATGTTTCGGTTCGACAAGTTGTGTCAAGGATCTTAAACACCCAGTTCGCAGGTAATTTGATTCCTTTGCTGGCAACGAATTCTCCTACAAGCGGTCTGAAGCTACGGTTGCTAAACAACTGAATGGATATTTCTGAAATATTCCATTGACTCTCTACGTCCACTACCGCGATGAGGGGCTGGCTGTTCTGGTTGGTTAGGCCCTGGTTTGGGATTATCAGCCAGTAGCTGTTGTGAACCAGAACCAGCAAGCAAGAGGTAGGAAAGACGAGTAAGCATCGCTTCGCCGTTAAAAGCTAAGGAGCCGAATACCAGACTCGATACTAAAAGTGAAATGGCAGCACGCATAGTAGATGTCTATTTTAGAACTCTCTACTTCACTGATACTTAACATTTGTATGATGATCCGGACAATTTATCAAAAAGTATTGTATGTGACTGCAAAAAAATCAATTTGATACTTCGTCGATATATTCGACAAGTAGCCAGTGACCAGATGAATTGGGATGTCCCCAGACGGTAAGCTTTTGTTGCTGAGGAAGGGCTTGCAGTTGCTTGTCAATATGCGATCGCAATGTCACAATTTGCCAAGTTATATGTGAAAATTCGGTGGGATTAATAATACTAAATCTATAATCTTGTTGGTCTAGGCGATTAAAAATGCCTATGAAACAATCAAGATTCGAGTAATCATACTGATTAACCAATAAAGCCGGGCAATTACCACTAATGGGATATGCTTCTGGGTTTTCCAAATAATGAATTTGCCAGTTTAACCACTCTGGATGATTGGTTGTTACGTTGAATAAGGGAACAATTGCGGTTGGACATTGCTCATCAGTTAATAAAGCTGTTTGCAGCGTCCTCACCGATAAATCCCTGGGCTGATATTCTAGCTCACAACATAGAGCAGCTGCCATACCCGCTGCTTGACCAATACCCATCACTACAGGTTGCAGTCTGGTTGCTCCATTTGCTATGTGAGACACAGAAATGTTTTTTTCACAGACCAGCAAACCATCTGTAGACTTAGGAACTAGACAACGGTAGGGAATTGTAAAGGGAGTACCAGTCCAACGTCCTCCCCAGCGAATAGATTTAGGTTGCAGTGAGAACTTAACACCAGGGTAATGGTGATCATTGGCGTAGTTACCAACAGCAACTGTATCATCAAATTTAGCTGCCACATTACCACCTGCTAATGGCAGAATATCCTGCTCACAGACAGTAATCAATCCCTCTAAACGGCGACTCTCCCGGTAGTAGGGATGCAGTGCAAAAGCTGGAGAAAGACTAGGAAAAACTCCTGCTGCTAAACCGTAGCGCCTACCAAGCTGAGTTTGGATAAAATGGGCAAAATTTTGACTATGCCAGAAACATTCTTGCTCAAACTCACGTCTTGCTATGTCCGACTTTATCAAACGATCAGCCTTTTGACCGTAGTCATTGCCACAAATAGGCCAATTAATCATAAATCGACCTCCAGGCGATCGTCCATAATTCAAAAACTTCTCAGCACCATAATCTGACCAAGCACCTGTAAACAGCGATGGATCATAATTAGGTGCAGGTAGAATTTCTGGCGCTTCTGCATCACCAAAATCTTGCATCACAACGACCCAAGTTGGTGATTGCACTGGATACCTTTCGGTAAGCGCATTAGGGGCAATGGGGGCGCTAGGTTCACCCCACTCTGACTGCAATTCCCAACCCCAACGGTAAGGTACTTCCCCTAAAGCCAATAAATCTCCTAATTCTGTACCATCAAGAATAATTTTGGCGGTGACTGTGAAATCTGCAAAGCGTACACCTGTAATACAGTCTCCCTGACGCAAAACCTCTAAAGGCACTTTTCCCGAAATCCATTGTAAATTCGGTAATTCCTTCACCCAGTCAGCAAAAATTTCTGCACCTATACGCGGATCATAGCTAAAAAAGCTCACCCAACTATTATCTAATCCTCCCGGCTGTCGTTGGCGTAACTCTTTTAAAAAAGCACCCCATAGCCCAGTTTGAAAAGCTTCTAATTCGTTACCATCAGGTGCAGATACGCCCGCTGAGGTGAGCATTCCCCCTAGCCAGGCAAATTCACTCACAAGGATGGTTTTAGCGCCTCTACGTGCTGCTTGGATAGCCGCAGCAGTTCCGCCGGTTCCACCACCAACAACTAAGACATCGGCTGTATACTTTTGATTCATAATATTATGTATTAAGTAAATTTGTCATGCTGATTATATATTGCATTACATTAGCCATTGGCATAACTCACTGACTAAATTTAATTCAGATAATTTATGAATAATATCTTGAAAATAGGCACTCTGCTGAGAGATCGGTACAAAGTTGTAGATATTTTATCTAACAACACTGGATTTGGAATTACTTATAAAGTCAGAGATTCTAATCAACCAATTCAGATTTTAAAACAACTCAAAAAACCCACAGCAGCCAAATTAAATATAGAAGACTTAGAGAACTCCACAGAATGATTGATCCTATGATGAGAGCAGATAATTTCAGTGTATAGCCTAGCTCATGTATCCAAAATCTATCATTCAACTCACAGAGAACCCCAAATCTCTGTACATCAAAACAGCCAAAAAACTGAAGGGAAGCGACCGAAGACAATTCATGGCAGAAGTGGTCAAAGGTTTGGGAATAGGAGGACAAACTTTAGTAGAAAGGGAGTTGGGATGGAATAGACGCACCATTCGGAAAGGGATGGAGGAATTGGAGAGTGGTAAGCCTTTTATTGATGGTTTCTGGCGTAGTGGACGTAAGCGGGTGGAAACAAAATTACCAAATTTATTGAACAATATGAAATCGTTAGTAGACCCACAAAGTCAAACTGATCCCAGCTTTAAGAGTATCCGATTATATATGCGAATGACGGCAAATGAAGTCCGTCGTCAACTAATTAAACAATGTGGTTACAGTGACGACGAACTACCTTCATCGGAAACAATTCGACGACGATTGAATGATATGGGTTATACGTTAAAACGAGTTCTTAAAACCAAGCCTATCAAGAAAATTCCCGAAACAGAAACAATTTTTGAACAAGTCGAGCTTCTGAATAGTGAAGCTGATAATGACCCTCATACTCTGCGGATCTCCATTGATGCAAAGGTGGCAGTTAAGGTTGGAGAATTTGACCGAGGTGGTAAAACTCGGATGCCAACTATTTCAATAGACCATGACTTCCCGACCGAAACAACTCTAATTCCCTACGGCATTTTTATTCCTGAGTACAACGAGTTATTTTTATTCTTCGTTGCTTCCAAATTAACCGCTGATTGTATTGTTGACTTACTTGAAAGCTGGTGGCAAACTGTTAAACACAGATTTGCTCATATTCAAAAACTGGTAATTAATCAGGATAATGGACCTGAAAATCATTCTCGTCGTACTCAGTTTATGAAGCGGATTGTAGATTTTGGCACATCATCTCAACTGACGTTACAACTTGCTTATTATCCGCCTTATCATAGTAAATATAACCCGATAGAACGTTGTTTTGGTTGGTTAGAACAGCATTGGAATGGTAGTTTACTTGATACAGTTGAAACTGTACTGAATTTTGCCCAAACTCTTACATTTAAGGGTAAAAATCCGGTTGTTACATTGGTAGAAAAAGTTTATTCCACAGGAGTTAAACTCACAACTTCAGCTATGGCAGAAATTGAAACACAGATTCACCGCCTCCCCCATCTCAAAAAATGGTTTGTGGAAATTTTGGCTAAACCATCATAGCTATTGGATCATCTTTTTTGTGGAGTTCTCTAAATAATATCATGGATGATACAGAAATTAAAATCAAAGGGATCAAAGCACTATATAAATCTCTTGGTTCAGCAGCAGCTATGAGTTTTTTGACGTTGCTACACAAAACTCCTACTGATTATGTGGAAATCTCTAAAATAATATATCAAGATCAGAGTATTGAGGAAATTTTCACTAGAGCAAAACAAAATTGGCAAGGTTAATTATATCAACATTTTGTAAGGGTTTAGCAATGCTAAACCCCTACCTTTGATGTGATAATAGATTATACTAAAATAGTCTTTTATCGGTTTATTGAAAAATATGAAAAGATATATTCAAAAGAAAACACATGGAAATTCGCAGCTTTACAGTTCTTCTTTTTAAAGAAGATGATATATAACTGAATGTCCAGAATTTGGTACTGTAGGTCAAGAAGAAACTATTATTCTGTCCCACAAGTAAATTCAATTCCTTGCTAATAATAAAAGTCATCTTTAGATGACTAAATATCCCCCTAAATCCTTAGTCTACTCTAGTAGACTTTAGCTAGTAGCCCTGAGAATGGCATGAAGTATGTCTATTTTTTATTCTAATTCCTACGATTTCAGGAAATTGCCTTTGAGGACTTGTTTAATATATTAAAGGAGTAGATTCAAGTTTTTAGCAAGGGTAGGCATATGTGTAGACAATTC
>NZ_JBPWOA010000030.1:0-1338 GCF_051781005.1 Anabaena sp. WFMT
TGAGGGGGCGACAAGCAATGTGAAACCAAGATATGCAAAGGGTTTCAGGTGATAGACTCTCTCAAAAAATCTGGTGCTTATTGACAATGCTATGCAGCTATTAAGCAGCTATCTAGAGGGTGCAGTTTGATGGTAAAAAAGAATGGTCTCGTCAAAATAACAAGACCAAACAAAAAAATGCTACCGTCATTTTATCAAGAAATCCTCGAAAAATACCTGACTAATAAACAGTTAATCACCCTGAAAATGCTAGTGTGGGTACTTCAAACACAGAAAGAAGTCAGAATAGAAAGATTAGCTGCGAACCTGCCATTACCAATACAAGAAAATAGCCGTCGTCGTCATATACAAAGATTTTTGAACTCTAATAAGTTGAGTGTAGTGTTGTTATGGTTTCCAATTATTTCAGCCATTTTAGCACGATTCTTTAAACCGCTCTCCCAATTGGTAATTGCCATAGACAGAACACAATGGAAAGACAATAACATTCTGATGGTAAGTGTCATTTATCAAAAAAGAGCATTACCAGTATATTGGTGTCTACTAGATAAAGATGGTTGTAGTAACCTGCAAGAACAGCAAAAAGTATTACGTCCGGTAATTAGGTTATTAAAACGTTATCAATTAGTCATTATTGGCGATAGAGAATTTCATGGTGCTGAATTAAGGAAATGGTTACATAGTCAGGGTTTGAAGTATATCTTCAGACAGAAAAAAGATACCACATTTCGAGAAGAAAGACAAAAATTCCAACCATTAAGTACAATTCCAATTTATCCGGGAGGTCGGAGATTTTATGAAAATGTTCATCTCACACAGGAGAAAGGTTTTGGTTGTTGTAATTTAGCCGTTTATTGGAGACGAAAGTATCGCGGTAAGCAAGAACTAGAACCTTGGTATTTATCAACTAATCTCACAGATATCTCAACAACTATCAAAATATATAGTCAACGTTTTGGAATTGAAGCTATGTTTAAAGATTGCAAAACAGGAGGTTATAATTTAGAAGGTTCTCAAGCTTCTCCTGATAGACTTATTCGGATAATTTTATTGATTGCTTTGGCAATGACTTCTGCATGGTTACAAGGTCAAAAAACTCAAGTTCAAAGACAAAAATCTTATGTTTGTCGTCCTTGTGAAAACAAAAGAACCAGAAGAAGACATAGTGCTTTCTGGATAGGCTTATATGGTTCTAGTTGGATTGTTGCGATGAGTGAGTGTCAAGAATTGGTTTTGGCAATGATAGATGCCGTTCGCAATAAGCAACCATTTTATCAGCAGGGTCTGAGGGCTATGATCCTTATCCCACAATCTCTTTAACCTCTTTGTCGCCCCCTC
>NZ_JBPWOA010000031.1:0-107459 GCF_051781005.1 Anabaena sp. WFMT
AACTAAAGCTGTTTCAGGAATTGCACCTTGCATTTTGCCTAAAGTGTCAATTAAAGTCTGCAATTGTTGTTCGGCTTTAAACACACCTAAACCTCTGGCTGTCACTTTACCTGGAGAATAAATAAAACGAGAACGCATACTTTCTTTTAGGTTTTCTGCTAACAAATTCCAAGCTGGTTCTTCCATTGGAGTTTCTAAAACAATATGCTGTTTATTCTCTGGTTTAATGCGGCTAAATCCTAAATTTTTGGCGATTTGTTTTAATTCCATTACTCGCAAAAGTTGATTTGCAGAAACAGGTATAGTCCCATATCTATCAGTCCATTCGGCTGCTATTGATGTTAATTCTTCTTTGGATTTTGCAGTTGCTACAGCACGATATGCGCTCATTTTTTGGTCAATATCGGTGATGTAAGTTGAAGGAATAAAGGCTGTGAGATTGAGGTCAATTTGGGTATCATCAACTTTGGGTATTTCTTGTCCTCTAATTTCTCGAATTGCTTCTTCTAGCATTTCCATGTACAAGTCAAAACCAATTGCATCTAATTGACCAGATTGTTCTGCACCTAGCAAGTTACCTACACCGCGAATTTCCATATCTCGCATTGCTAGTTGATATCCAGAACCGAGTTGAGTAAATTCTTGAATTGCTCTTAATCTTTGTCTGGCGGCATCGGATAATTCTCGCTGTTTAGGATAAAATAACCATGCATGAGCTTGGATTCCTGCACGTCCGACACGTCCGCGTAATTGATATAATTGAGCTAAACCGAAACGGTGAGCATCTTCTATTAAAATGGTGTTGACTCGCGGAATATCTAAACCAGATTCAATAATTGTTGTACAAACGAGGATATCAGCGTCATTATTGCCGAAAGTGAGCATGGTTGATTCTAACTCGCTTTCATCCATTTGACCATGTGCGATCGCAAATCTTCCCCCTGGAATCATCTCTCGCAGGTTTGCTGTTGTCTCTTCAATGCCTTCTACACGGGGGACTACATAAAATACCTGTCCACCCCGATCTAATTCTTGACGAATTGCACTTCTGACAATTTCGGGTTTTAAAGGTGCTAAATGGGTTTGAATTGGTCTTCTGGTTGGAGGTGGTGTGGTAATTAAACTCATTTCCCGAATTCCAGACAAAGACATATATAAGGTTCTGGGAATGGGAGTCGCAGAAAGAGTTAAAACATCAACTTGAGTTTTG
The DNA here is from genome assembly GCF_051781005.1 of Anabaena sp. WFMT. NCBI lineage: Bacteria > Bacillati > Cyanobacteriota > Cyanophyceae > Nostocales > Nostocaceae > Anabaena > Anabaena sp. WFMT. The sequence continues at coordinate 1,211 of NZ_JBPWOA010000031.1, forward strand.
AGACTTTTGATTTTTTCTTTTTGGTTCACACCAAATCTTTGTTCTTCGTCAATTACCAAAAGTCCTAAATCTCGAAACTGCACTCCTTTACCTAATAGCTGATGTGTCCCCACAACTATATCTAATTCCCCAGTAGCCAGACGCTTTTGAATATTGCGTTTTTCTTCCGCACTGCGAAAACGATTAAGTAAACCCACATTGACAGGATAAGGTGCAAAACGTTCTTTGATGGTGTGATAATGTTGTTGAGTTAAAATCGTGGTTGGTGCTAACAGTGCAACTTGTTTACCTGCGGTGACAGCTTTAAAAATCGCCCGAATTGCAACTTCTGTTTTCCCAAATCCGACATCACCACATACTAACCGATCCATCGGTCTTTCGCTTTCCATATCCCGTTTCACATCTTGCACCGCTTTTAGTTGATCGGTGGTAGGTTGGTAAGGGAAAGAATCTTCCATTTCTTCCTGCCAAGGCATATCTGCGGGATAGGAAAAACCTTCTTGTTGCGATCGCGCTGCATATAACTTTAACAAGTCTACCGCTAGTTTTTTAATCGCTTTGCGGACTTTATTTTTCGTATTTTCCCAAGCTTTACCCGTCATTTTATGTAATTCGGGGGCTTTATCTCCATTAGTTCTAAACCGAGACAGAGAACCAACTTGGTCAGCAGCAACCCTCAGCAAACCATCTGCATACTGCACCACTAAATAATCACGGGTTTCGTGGTTAATTGTCAAACTTTCCAATTTGACAAATTTACCAATACCATGACTACGATGAACGACATAATCCCCTGGACGGAGTTTGTTAGGGTCAACTTGCTTAGAAGCAGCTTTGCGACGTTTGCGGATATAGCCAAAATTAGCTAAAGAATGTTGTCCGTAAAATTCGCGGTCGGTGACGATAACCATCCGAAAAGAAGGTAAAATACAACCTTCTAATTCTGCTAAACCGGAATATTTGAGAGCGATAGGAGTATGATTTATTTGCAGCTTATCGATCGCTTGATAGTCGCGGGGATTAGGAATAAACTGGGCTGGACAGTCGTGTTCTTGGAGTAAAGAGACAGAACGGGAAGGTTGAGCCGAAAGTACCCACACAGCAAACTTGCGATCGCGTTCTTGTCTAATTGTCTCAGCTAACTTGGCAAATTGGTGAGGTGTGACAGGTAAAGGTCTACTCGCTAAATTTAGACCAGTATTTTCTTCAGACAATTCCGATAAATATAACTTTTTAAATTTGCCAATTTCCACTAAACACTCATCCAACGACCGATGAATTTTAGGTAATTGGTAACTTTCTCCCCTACCCCCTACCTCTTCCCACTGTTCCTGTGCATTCTCCACCCAGCGATCGCTATGAGCATAACATTGTTCTGGCTCATCAATTGCCACAAGGGCATTTTCGGCTAAATAATCTAGCAGAGATGCAGGTTTTGCAAAAGCTAAACCCAAAAAACGCCGACTACCTTCTAAGAGTCCTAAGTCCTGAGTACTGAGTAACGAGTCAGGATTTAATTCAGGATGTAGTGATTGGAATTCCTCATTATCTTTAAGAGCGTTTAAAATAATTGGTGTAAAACTAGTTGGGGTAAGAGTTATTTCGTTAATCTTATCCAGGGCAGAACGCTGAGTAGTCGGGTCAAATTCCCGAATTTGTTCAATTTCATCTCCGAACCATTCCAAGCGCACTGGCAACTCAGAGGACACGGGAAAAATATCGACAATATCCCCGCGCCGACTCCATTGTCCTTCCATTTCCACCAAAGGAACCCGTTCATATCCCAAAATCGTGATTTTTTCGCTAAAAGCATCTAAATCAAATTCCATCCCTTTTTTTAAAGTGACACAAAAAGATTTAAATGCATCCGGTGGCGGTAAATGTGGCTGTAACGCACCTACAGTAACAATTATGGCTGTATTTTTCTGAGGTAACTTACTCGCTACGGGCGGGGTTTCCCCGCCCCTACCACCCACCAAATCAGCTAAAACCTGCATTTGTCCCCAACTTAACTCAGTTTCAGGATCAAAGGGTTCATAGGGAGAAGCCTCAGAAGTGGGGTAAAAATGGACAGTTTTCCATCCCATTGCTTCCATTTGGGCGTAAACTCGTCCAGCTTCCTCCAAAGTGGCACACACCACACATAAATCCTTACCCTCATAGTTGGCTAAAGCTGAAGCGATCAAAGTCTTGGGTAAACGGGAAATACCATTTAACCGCAACTCCTGTTGTTTATCGAGTTTGAGAGTCAGTTCTGCGGTAAGAGGCGATCGCGCCAAAGCACGCACGATAGAAGAAAAGGCCATAAGTTTTATGCTTAATTTAGAAGTCGTAGGGGATAAGAAAATCTAGATGTAGTTCTTTTTAACCATTTTATAAAGTGTGAATAGCACTTTGATGATAAGCCTTAACTACTAATAGGCAGAAGAAACATAACTACTACTTTCTGTATAGTCAAAGCATTTATAAAATCACCTTAAATACTGGATACTAAGGGTTAAGCTATCTTTTTTCTCTATAGCGGTAATTTTAAAAATGTCTTCCCTCTCTTTTGAAATTTTAACGATTTTGGTGCTAATCTTCGCCAACGGTGTATTTTCCATGTCTGAGATGGCCATAGTCTCAGCCCGGAAAGTCAGATTACAGCAACTAGCCAATCAAGGAAGCCTGAATGCACAGGCTGCATTACAACTAGCAGAGTCTCCCAATCATTTTTTATCCATTGTTCAGGTTGGAATTACACTCATTAATATCCTCAACGGTGTCTTTGGTGGTGCTACCATTGCTCAAAGGCTGGAGAAATATGTCCAGCTAGTACCATTTTTAGCCGATTATAGCCAACCCATTGCCTTTGGAGTAGTGGTTTTGGTAATCACCTATCTTTCGTTAATTGTTGGTGAACTGGTACCGAAGCGTTTGGCTTTAAACAACCCAGAAGGAGTCGCTTCCAGTGTTGCCATTCCCATGCGCGCTTTAGCTACATTAGCCGCTCCAGTAGTGTATTTATTAAGTGCCTCTACAGATGCCGTGCTGCGATTGTTAGGAATTACACCTTCAAATGAGCCTCAAGTGACTGAAGAAGAAATTAAAATTTTAATAGAACAAGGTACAGAAGCGGGAACATTTGAAGAAGCAGAACAGGATATGGTGGAAAGGGTGTTCCGTTTAGGCGATCGTCCAGTCACTTACTTAATGACACCCCGTCCTGATATTGTTTGGTTAGACTTAGACGACTCTCCTGAAGAAAATCGCCATAAAATGGTCGAAAGTGCCTATTCTCGGTATCCAGTTTGTCAAGAAGGATTAGATAACGTCCTAGGTATTATTCCCGTCACCGACTTATTAGCCAGGAGTTTACGCGACGAACCTTTAGACCTAACCTTGGGATTACGTCAGCCTGTATTTGTACCTGAAAGTACTCGTGGTTTAAAAGTATTGGAGTTATTCAAGCAAACTGTCACTCACATGGCCTTAGTAGTCGATGAATACGGCGTAATTCAAGGATTAGTTACCCTGAATGACATCATGAGTGAAATTGTCGGTGATGTCCCCGCAGAACCTGGACAGGAAGAACCCCAAGCTGTACAACGAGAAGATGGTTCTTGGCTTGTAGATGGAATGTTAGGTATAGAAGAATTTTTAGACCTATTCGGTTTAGAAGAATTAGGCACAGAGGAAAGAGGAAATTATCAAACATTAGGTGGTTTTGTCATCACCCATTTAGGGCGTATTCCCGCAGCCGCAGATCATTTTGAATGGGATGGTATGCGTTTTGAAGTCATGGATATGGATGGCAACCGTGTTGATAAAGTGTTAGTTGTGCCAAAGGTAATGGGTGATAGGTCATAGGTCATAGGTGATAGGTAATGTGTGATAAATTAGCAATTATCTATTCACCTTTTTTTCTAGTTATGTAAATGGGTGTAATTCTTGAGAATAATGAAAGATGGATGACTATATTAAACAAATCATTAAGGAAAATCTGAAAAAATCAATTAGAAATTTTTTTAAAGGTAAGAAAATAGAAAATTACCAAGTATTAGACGATATTTTTCCCAAAGAAAGACGAATACGTTCTCTGATTGGTGGACTAGAAACAAGTTTAGGAACAACTTGTTGGGAACCTATCGCTAAAACTTTAGCAGAATTAAATGGATTTGAAATCGTTACCGAAAAAATATTACGTCCTCAACCATTTCCTAAAGAATTAGATATTGAACTAAACAACCTAATTTCTCAGCGTGAAAATAAACACAATGGGAATATTCTTGATACTCAAGAATGTATACAGCGACTGAGACAAGCTGCTTTAAAAATTAATCCTGAAGAAATAATCAAATATACATCTCCTCCTTCAGGAACAGGAGTAGATATTCACTTTTCTAAAAATTGTATTGAATATATTTTTGATATTAAAACCACACAACCAAATCAGGGTGGGTTTAAAGGATTTAACAGACAAATTCTAGAATGGTACGCTTACAGATTCGCTAACAACCCTGACGCTAACTTAGAAGCGCGTATTGCTATTCCTTTTAATCCTTTTAAAAAATCTTGGTATGAAAAGCAAAAAAGTATGCTATCGAGTTCTCCTCTAGATATTACCCAAGATATATGGGTTGAAAATGAATTTTGGGATTTCTGTTCTGGTAAGGAAAATACATTTGAGGAGTTACAATCACTTTTTGTAGAATTAGGACAAGAAAACTTTTCAGCAGAATTTAATGATATTTTTTACCCAAATTAGTTAGATATCAATAATCTTCAGTAATTCTTTAGCTACATACTCAACTACAGGTACAGGAACAGCATTACCAAACTGCTTTTTAGCTATTTCATCTCTTGTATGGTATTCAAAATTTGGAGGAAATCCTTGTAATTTACAAGCGTGCTTTGCAGTAATTGGGATATAGTTCTGCGGTTGGTAAATTTTTTCTAAGAACAGATTTTTATATTCCTGTGGATGATTAGCATGAATAGATACAGTTGCGATATAGTCTTTAGCACCAGTAGCAGTTAAAGTCGGGAAAATATCAGCCGTAGGTAAAATAATTCTATAAATATTATTAATACCTGTCATATTTTTAGAATTTACAAATTCGTACTTATTATCAGCAATTAACCGAAATATTCCTTTTTCAACCAATTTATTTAATTCAGTTATCTCTATATCAGTGATGATTTCTCGAAAATTCTCAAAAGATAAAGGATTACCATCTTTATCTCCATATTTTTTGCTTCTTCTATATTTCAGAAGAGTCAAACAAATTAGTTTCTCTCTATTAGTAGTGTCGATAATATCCCATGAGTGAATTGTTGTATGCCCATTTCTTAAATCAGAGAAAATAAAAAAATCATTTAACTCATCATCCTTTTGAAATCGAGTTCTTGATGGTGGAATTACACCTTTAAATAAAGTATTTGCATCTAATTTAACTTTCTCAATAACTTTGACATTTTTAAAATCATCTAAGATATCTAAAACTTTTGGGTGAATATTCAAAGGATTAGGGAATTTATACTCTTGACATCTTTCTATATCCCGTCTAATCCCAACAATAAAAACTCTCTCTCTATTTTGCGGTAAGCCAAAATCGTAAGCATTAATAACTTTCCATCTAATGCAATATCCTATATTTGTCAATTCATTGAGAATTAGTTCCAAATTATCTCGATTTTTAGGATTTGCTAATCCACTCACATTTTCAAATATAAAACCTCTTGGTTGATTTTTATTCACCAGTCGAATTACATCAAACCATAATTTTCCTCTCTTGTCTTCAAATCCCCTTAAACAACCAGCAACAGACCAAGGTTGACAGGGAACACCACCCACAATTATGTCAACATTAGGTGGAAGTTCACTAATTTTTGTAATATCTCCTAACTCAATTTCATTTTGATTGAAGTAACTGATGAAATTTTGCTGATAAACTTTAATAGCTTGTTTATCTATCTCAGCATAGCCTAAGCATTGACCACCTAATTTATCTAAAGCTATTCTAAATCCACCAATACCAGCAAAGAGATCGATAAAGGTGAATTGTTTTTGGGCAGTTACTAACTGTAGAGGTAATTCTATTTGTTTTGGTATTTGCAAAAATACAGATTTCATGTGTGTTAGCTAATTGTATCAACTAACTATTGATATGTGAAAACCTAGTATATCATCAAATATACGAAGTTTCTAGTCTTCAACTTTGAGATAACCGCTTCACCTCTGCACCCCCTAATATTTCCTGGGCTTTAGCTAACATCTGCGGGATTTTATCAGCCTGGGGATTCTTGGATAAACATTCTCGGAAATCTAAATCTTCTAACTTATCTGCTTTATTACCAGGAAACCAGGAACTGCCATTACCTAAGAGGTTATAGCGCATTTTGCCATACTCAATCATGTCATAGGTTAAAGCTAAATTCAATAACCACAAAATCACCCGTATATTTATTTGTCCTGGTGTTTCTTCCCAACTTGGTAAATTAGTTTCCCAATTTTTTATCCAATCTTCTCCCAAGGTTTTTATAGCTTCTGATTCTAACCGGGCTAAAATTGGCGGTAAAATTTTATCTGCATTATCTAATAATTCTAAAGTTTTTAAATGTTCATCAAAATCAGTTGGTTTTGCTGCCCCTATACTCAAAGTATGCACTTGGGGATGACTCAAACAAAATAAATCATTAAACACCATTGGACTCAATGGATAACACAGATTAACTAACTTTTCTGATGGTTGATATAACAAGCCTCCTTTATTAGATGGACTAATAATAAACACTCCCATATCTAGGCGATTTGCAGCTTCAATTGCAGACCAATTCCATTGATTGATGTAGTACCAATGCAAATTGACATAATCAAATTGATTGGTATTAATCGCTTTTGTAATTATATCTGTTGGTCCGTGAGTAGAAAAACCAATAAATCTGACTTTTCCTTCTGCTTGTAACTGCTTGGCTACTTCTAAACAACCACCAGAATTCAGGCTATAATCAAAAGATTCAGCATGATTAATACCATGTAAACCCAACAAATCGACATAATCTAATTGAAGATATGCCAGAGATTTTTCAAATGTTTCTCGGAATTTTTTGGCATCTGCTACAGGGGAAACTTTAGTTTGTACAATTAACTTTTCACGGGGAAATTTAGGCAGTATTTTTCCCAATTGCATTTCTGAAGTACCATAACCACGGGCAGTTTCAATGTGATTGATTCCTAGTTCTAAGGCACGATGAATTGTTGCTTCTAAGTTTTCTTGTTGATCTGCTGGAATCTCATCTGGTGCAACATCTTGCCATTTGAATTGATATCGCATTCCCCCACAGGAAAATACGGGCATTTGTAATTCTGTGCGTCCGAATCTTTTATATAGCATCACGTAATTTTAGATTTTGGATTATGAATATTGAATATTTATAAGTATATCCTAATTCAATTATTCATAAAATTTTAGGGTGCATTACTTCACGATATAGCTAACTGACGTTTTTGCTATTGTGGTTAACACACCCTTTTATTTTAGATTTTTTTACCTGTAATTGCTAACTACATTTGCCGAACAACAGGTTTACCATCTATAACTTCACCAATCAGAACTAAATCAACACAATTAACGAAGATGCCATTTTCCAAAACACCAGGAATGTTATTGAGTGTGATTTCTAAATTCGCTGGATCTGGAATCGAGTCAAATCTGACATCTACGACCATGTTACCTTGATCGGTGATGACTGGGCCTGCTTTTTTGACACCCATACGCAATTCAGGCTTACCACCGAGTTTCTTAATGGCATTAAGTACAGGGGTGATGGCCATTGGTATTACTTCTACTGGTACGGCAAAACTAGAACCCAAGCGGTCTACTAATTTGCCACTATCGACCACAACTATGAATTGCTCTGCCAGATAATCTACAACTTTTTCGCGGGTATGTGCTGCACCACCACCTTTGATCAAATTTTTGTAGGGATCGACCTCATCTGCACCATCAATGGCAATATCAATGTGGTCAATAGCATCTAAGGTGGTGAGGGGAACACCGTACTGTTTTGCCAGCACTTCCGACTGAAATGAGGTGGGGATACCGACGATATCTTTGATTTCACCAGACTGGAGGCGATCGCCTAAAAACTGAATTGTGTATGCTGTAGTTGAACCTGTACCCAACCCCACAATAGAACCTGATTTTACCAGGGCGGCTGCGGCTTTACCAACTTCTTGCTTCATCAATTTCACTGGATCTGCTGCTACGGTCATTTCCTCAACTCCTGAAAAATCAATTAAATAGAAATAGAAGGCACTATTGAATGCTTACAGAGAATGTATCACGTTGAATGTCTATGATCTTCGGTTCAATCTGACTAGCGTAGTGTGGCGAAAATAACTATCCAGTTCAAAAAGGTTCAATTGAGGGATGACGATGGCTACGTCCTCCACAGGCATCGCTATGAAGATCCTCTCCATATCCCAAAGCGTACCCATTAATGGGAGAATAGGACGGTGCAATTAACGCTTGCCTTATATTGCTTTGGGTCTAAAGGAATTTTGATAAATGTGGAAGAAAATTGCTTTAATTTTGTTATTAGTGTTTAGCTTCAGTTTCAGCAACTCTGATGTAGCGGCTGCTGCTGGATTCAAAAGCTTTGTAGATAGTGCTGATGGTTATCAGTTTTTATATCCTAATGGGTGGTTGCAAGTTAAAGTTGCCAACGGGCCTGATGTGGTTTTCCATGATTTAATTGAGGTATCAGAAAATGTATCTGTGGTGATTAGTCCTGTTCCCGCAGGAAAAACTTTGGCAGAATTGGGGACTCCGACAGAAGTGGGATATAAGTTAGGTAAGGCTGCTCTTGCTCCTGTAGATTCTGGACGTACAGCCGAATTAACCAACGCGGTTCAAAAAGAATCTGATGGTAAAATATATTACCTATTAGAGTATGATGTGCAACTCCCTGATGGGCAACAAAGACACAATATTTCTAGTGTCGCTGTGAGCCGTGGTAAGCTTTTTACCTTTAATGCTTCAGTCCCGGAAAAGCGCTGGAAAAAACTGCAACGCATGATTGATGAAATTGTCAATTCTTTTACGGTGTATTAATTAATTTGGATAACTGGGAACTGGGGATTGGGTACAGAGTTTTCTAGTGAATAATTAACTATTAACTATTACCCATTACCTAATTAGCAATTCTCTCCATTTTTTTGACTATGACCATTCCTGAATTTATACTTGCTTCTGCTTCTCCAGCACGTCGTCGCTTGCTGCAAACTGTGGGAATTGAACCAAGAGTTTGTCCTAGTGATTTTGATGAGTCACAAATTCAACTTAGTGATCCTGCCCAATTGGTACAAACTCTGGCTCAGTGTAAGGCAGAAACTGTAGTTTCGCAGTTTGCATCAGCATTGATTATGGGCTGTGATTCGGTTTTAGCTATGGATGGAGAGATTTATGGCAAACCAGCAGATGCTGAGGAAGCGATCGCTCGTTGGCATTTAATGCAAGGTAATTTTGGTGATTTGTATACTGGTCATGTTTTGATAGACACATCCCAAAACCGAAGTGTTGTCAAGTGTCAAGTGACGAGGGTGTATTTTGCTCAAGTGAGCGATCGCGCAATTCAAGCTTATGTAGCTACAGGTGAACCCCTTAAATGTGCTGGAGCCTTTGCTATTGAAGGATTTGGTAGTTTGTTCGTGGAAAAAATCGAGGGTTGTCACAGTAATGTAATTGGGCTAAGTTTACCTTTATTGCGGCAGATGATAGCCGAATTGGGGTATGAAGCAACAGATTTTTGGCGATAGAGAAAATTAGTTCAACAACTTTCCTATATTTTGTTTACTGAAATAAAAACTTTCATAGGTTTATCCTTCAGATTCATATGCGGAAATAATGCCTTGGATATCATCTGCGGCAATATCAATTTGTTCAGATTTTGCATAAATGGTTAGCAAAATAATAGCCGTTGCAGTTTTGACATAGTAAATGAGGCGATAACCACCGCTTTTGCCTTTTTGAACGTCGCTATTTCTAACCCGCAACTTGAAAACTTCGTAATTGATTTTAGGAATGCAATCCCCAAGTATTTCCCCTTGTTGAAGTTGTTTGATAACTGGTTGAATATCGTTGCGAATACTGGGATATTTCTTTGCTAGTTTGCGTAGATTGCGCTGGAATCTTGGCGCTACTTCGACTTGAATAAATGGCAGTTCAGACATTTTCAATTTCTTCCCAAAGTTGAGAAACAGGAATTGTTTTTCCAGTCATTGCTTCGTGCCAAGCCTGACGAAAATCTTGAAGAATTTCTTCTTTGGATTCCATCGGTTCATAATCTTCACCAATTTCTATTGCTTCTGGAATAAGAACAATTACTTCTACACGGCTATTTTGAATAATACTTAATGGTTGATCTAAGGACAAACTTCCTTGTTCATCAACAGTTGCCATTACTTTAATTGCTTTCATAATTCTTCAAAGTTGTTGTGTTTTAGGCTAACGATGCTTTTCTTAAGTGGGTAATATAACAATCAGGACTTATGCATTTGTTACTCCTGACATTGTAAACTAGATACTGAATTACATGGTTAAAATAATATGTCTTCTACTTCTACACCCTCCCTACGTCAACAACAGCATCGCTTAATTTGTCAACTAGCTGACACAATTGAAGCAGTTTGGCATAAATACTTAGACTTATCACCCTACAATTTGCCTGCGGAATTGGGATATGTAGAAGGTAGACTAGAAGGCGAAAAACTGATTATCGAAAATCGCTGTTATCAAAGCCCACAGTTCCGCAAAATGCACTTGGAACTAGCAAAAGTGGGGAATATGCTAGATATCTTGCATTGCGTAATGTTTCCCCGTCCAGAATACGATATCCCTATGTTTGGTTGTGACTTAGTTGGGGGTAGAGGTCAAATTAGTGCCGCGATCGCAGACCTTTCTCCTGTAAACTTAGAACGCATCTTACCAGTAGCTTATAATTCTGCACTGACTGAACTACCAGTAATCGACTTTTCCCAACCCCGTGAATTACCGGAATGGGGAGCTATATTTTCTGATTTTTGTATTTTTATTCGTCCCGGTTCCCCAGAAGAAGAAACATTGTTTCTCTCTCGCGTACAAGAATTTTTAGAAATCCATTGCCAAAATGCGATCGCATCTAACCCCGTTCCACCAGAAAAAGTAGCCCCAATTCTGGCTGGACAACACAACTACTGTACCAAACAACAGCAAAACGATAAAACCAGACGTGTGCTAGAAAAGGCATTTGGCATAGATTGGGCAGAAAACTACATGACTACTGTATTATTCGACCTACCACAATAATTAAAGCTCAAGCGTCAAAACTCTGCACCCCCCAAACTCCAACTCTTCAGCTTCTCATCTATCTATCTGTAAGCTCTGTTACGTTTTCCCCCAACTGATAAATGTAGAATTCATTTAACCAGAGTTGAATGGAGTCAAAAAACAACAGCAGGGAAAGTAGCGCATCAAATCTTCGCAGTAGATAAGCCAAGATATTTGTTGTCTTATTCGATGTCAGCAACCAACCATGCTCACAGATTAATAATCAAGATAAGGAAACTGTGATGTTAGGAATGCTCTATTTGACAGATATGTTTCAATTGGTAATTGATAGTGCCAATTTTAGATTGAGAAAAAGCCGATTTTAGATTTTTTTGACACATTCCCTTAGTTTCAACTATGGAATCAACAAACAGTTATCAGTAAACCGAGATAACTGAATTTGTTAACCTATTCTATTGGTTGTAGACAATCTTGGCAATAGCCTACGCCGAGAAGATGTCTGCATTATTATACCTACCAAATTTATACCGGGTTGCCTTTCAAAATAACCTGCTCAAATAAATAGTATCTGGGTGCTGGAGTTGGTGAATTCAATAGTTTGAATTCCCTTAATCTTTAGTGCAATCACATCTCATACTCAGAAACTATTAAATAGCCAGTCATTGAAGGAGGCAGAAGGAGCAAATCATGCATGGGATTAGACCCCTCCTGATTTGAAGCCACTGAACTCTTGTGGGGGGTCTTAAATGGTCGCAGCTTACGTTAGCTTTCCCTCCTGCTTCCTGCCCCCTAACTCCTGCCTTCAATAAAGAGCGCCATTGCAGAAAATTCTAAGCCTTGGGTGCTAATCAGGCAATGGATTTATAAGTAAATAACTAATCTAAAACCAGCCTTATTTTCCAATAGCTGGCAGTTTACTTATGACTCTTTTTGACTAATTCAACTGTGGCTAATTTGCTTTTTTACTTCCATTAGTACAAATCAGATAAACGGGCAATATACCATGTCAAGGGTGACTGATAAGCCAGAGTTAAAAGAACAGGGACTAGAAAAATCTAAAATTTGGTTGAAGGTTGCTGTAGCCCTGCCAGTAGCGATCGCAGCAGGGTTCCTAGCTACAGCCAAAATTGAGCAGCTAAGAAAACTCACATCCTCCGTATCAGTAGCACCATCGATCAAAACAATTAGTGCGGTAGGAAGATTAGAACCACGAGGAGAAGTCATTAGAATAGCTGCCCCCAACTCAGGACTATCAGCAAGAGTGCAACAACTTTTGGTGAGAGAAGGACAACGAGTACAACAAGGTCAAGTTATCGCAATTCTAGACAGCCGTGATACCAACATGGCAGCAGTCGAAGAAGCAAAAGCTAAACTACAAGAATCGCGTGCTAATTTAGCGCAAATCAAAGCTGTTTCACCAAGAGATATTCAAGCCCAAACAGCAATTATTGCTCGTTTACAAGCACAATTATCTGGTGAAAGCAATGCTCAACAAGCCACCATTGCCCGCATTGCCGCTGAGTTAAGTGGAGAGAAAAATGCTCAACAAGCTGGCATTAAACGTCTAGAAGCTGAACTCAGAGGGCAACGAGATGGTTTAAGAGCAAGCATTGCCAAAATACAAGCCGAACAGCGTGACGCTCAAGTTGATGCCGGACGCTATGAGTTCTTGTACAAAGAAGGAGCTATTTCTCAGCAAGAAAGAGATACAAGGCGTTTGCGTGCGGCTACAGCTAATCAGCAACTGCGTGAAACCCAAGCCAGTTTGAGACAAGCACTAGGAACATTGCAGCAGCAAATCACTCAAGCTAGAGCTACCCAAATTCAAACGATCGCTACTTTGCAGCAACAACTGATTGAAGCCACAGCTACCCGCAACAAAACTTTAGCCACCTTACAAAAGCAAATCGACGAAGAACGGGCTAGATTGAGCAGGTTCTTAGATGTTCGTCCTATTGATATCCAAATAGCCCAAGCCCAAGTTAGTAATGCGATCGCATTTGTCAAAAAAGCCCAAGCAGAACTCCAGTTAAGCTATGTCAAAGCACCAACTCAAGGTGAGATATTAAAAGTTCACACCAAATCAGGCGAAGTCATGAGTGCAAATGGCATTGCAGAAATTGGACAAACTGATCAAATGTTTGTGGTTGCAGAAATAGCTGAAGACAGTATTGGTAAAATTCGTGTTGGTCAAATAGCGACTATTACTAGTGATAACGGCGCATTTGAAAAAGAATTAAAGGGAAGCATCACTCAAATTGGCAGAAAAATTGGCAAAAAAGATGTCCTGAATACAGATCCAGCAGCAGATATTGATGCCAGAGTAGTAGAAGTGAAAATTGCCCTCTCTCCAGCAGATAGTCAGCGAGTTTCTGGTTTAACTAACGCCAAAGTCATTGTTGAAATTAATACTAATGGAGTTACAGATGGGCAGTAATTACATTTATCTATCAGCCGAGATTATGAAGCTCGGCTCGCTATCTTTCATCCTTAGCAATATGTAATTATTCAATGCATAGGAAGAATTTGGAAAAATCATGATCATTCCCCATCAAAAATATCAACTCAACAATAAAAAATTGGCGTAACTGTAAGTAAACATAGAAAATGATTCAGAAAATACCTCTATCTTGGCTACAACTGACCAGAGAAAAAACTCGCCTCGCTGTGGCACTATCAGGTATTGCCTTTGCTGATATTTTGATGTTTATGCAACTTGGTTTCCGAGATGCACTATATTACAGTAACGTCAGAATGCATGGCAGTTTAAAAGGTGACATTGTTTTAATTAACAATCAATCCAACGCTGTATTAGCAATGAAACCTTTTTCCCAACGGCGATTATATAAAGCTTTAGATTTACCAGCAGTACAGTCAGTACATCCTATATATTTAGATTATACCAGCTGGAAGAATCCCATTACAGGCCGCCCTCGGAGTATTTTAGTTTTTGGTATCAATCCAGAATTTAACGTTTTTGATTTACCAGGGGTTGAGGAAAATTTAAATACCCTGAAATTGCCTGATGTAGTTATATTTGACCGTTCTTCTAGACTAGAGTATGGACCTATCGCTGCTGATATTGATCAGGGAAAAGTTGTAACGGCAGAAGTAAGAAGAAGACGAATTAAAGTAGCAGGATTATTTACTTTAGGTGCATCTTTTGGCGCAGATGGCAATTTAATTACAAGCGATGTCAACTTTATGAGGTTATTTAGTACCCGACAACGGGGATTAATTGATATTGGCTTAATTAGACTAAAACCAGGTGCGGATACAACCCAAGTTGCTCAATATTTGCGGACTTATTTACCTACAGATGTTAATGTTTTAACCAAAGATGAGTTTATTGCATTTGAAAGAAATTACTGGGCAAGTAGTACTGCTATTGGGTTTATTTTTACCTTAGGAACAATTATGGGTTTTATTGTCGGCACCGTAATTGTTTATCAAATTTTGTATACAGAAGTAACAGATCACTTGTCTGAATATGCTACCCTGAAAGCAATAGGCTATACACAAAATTATTTATTAACTGTTATTCTTCAAGAAGCTTTTATGTTAGCAGTTTTAGGATATATGCCTGGATTTGCTTGCGCTTTGTTTATGTATCAAGTCGCCAGAGATGCTACGCTCTTACCAGTTTTTATGAGTTATCACCGTGCTATCATGGTACTAATATTAACTATCTTAATGTGTTTTATATCTGGTGTAATTGCTATGAGAAAGTTAAGTTCAGCCGACCCTGCCGATATTTTTTAAATTAAGATTATTAAATCCATATTTGGCAGTTATCATAATTCTAAATCCTGTTGAATAATACCAGTTGAAAAGTTCTTAATTGATCAATATACCCAAAAAGTTATTAACCATAAAAAAATGTGGGCGATAGATAAAAACTTTAAAGCTGAATCTAAAATCTAAAATCTAAAATTGTATAAGCCAGCTTTATCCCCTAATCTTCTTATGAACAGCACAGAACCTGTAATCTCCATTAAAAATATTAATCATTACTATGGTAGAGGTGTCCTCAGAAAACAAATTCTATTCGACATCAACCTGGAAATATATGCCGGAGAAATTGTAATTATGACTGGGCCTTCAGGTTCAGGAAAAACTACATTACTGAGCCTGATTGGTGGGTTACGGTCTGTACAAGAAGGAAGTATGAAATTGTTAGGTCAAGAACTACTTGGTGCTAGTCAAAGTAAACTTGTACATATGCGACGTAACATTGGTTATATTTTCCAGGCTCATAATTTGCTGGGTTTCTTAACTGCTAGGCAAAATGTGCAAATGGCAGTGGAATTAAATCAAGGTATTTCTCAATCAACAGCTATTAAAAAGTCAGAAACAATGCTAGGTTCGGTTGGTTTATCAGAACGGATGAACTACTATCCAGACAATCTATCTGGTGGGCAAAAACAAAGAATTGCGATCGCACGCGCCTTAGTCAATCACCCCCCATTAGTTCTAGCAGATGAACCCACAGCCGCATTAGATAAACAATCAGGACGGGATGTTGTCGAAATCATGCAGCGTCTTGCGAAAGATCAAGGAACAGCTATTTTGTTAGTCACCCATGATAACCGCATCTTAGACATAGCTGATCGTATCGTCGAAATGGAAGACGGTCTATTAACTCGTGATGCCCAAAATGTAGCTATTAGCAACAGGGCAGGGCGAGAAGTTTCCGAGCCTCATAACTAACCTTCACATTGTCAAACCTATTTTTTTGAATGTGGCATCTGCGGCGGTGCCGGAAGATTTTGTTGGCGTGTAGTCCGAAAAGTAACATTTACCCCTTCATTTGATTGTTCCAATACCAGTAGAGGCGTAGGTTTAGCCTTTTGATCCCAATGCATATAGACAATCCGACCTTGAATTGTCGGTTGCCATGTATCATCTTCTTCTCTAGGACTAAGGTAAGTTTCTATACAGTCCATAATTTGGCTAATAGTAGCAGAAGTTGCTTGTGTGGGTAACTTCATTAAGCGAATTTGAATCCGAAACAGTACTCGGTTGACAATGTTGGGCGCAATACCAGTTTCATATTCAACATCAAAAATCTCATCTACCTGCTTACCAACGTTGCTGGCAATTCCAACTTGACCTTGTTGAGATTGGTTGGGGCGCAGTGCCTGAGAAATTTTATCTTTCACCTTGAGTTTCACTTGATTAACAACCCCAAAATGAAATACCTCCTCTGTCATCCGCATCCGTAGATAATCGAGGTTAAAATCCCGTGAGTGAACCAAATCGGGGTTTGTTTCCATTTTCCGAATAGTTTCCAGCGCCAACTTCAACTTTTTTTCTAGTTCTCGCGTGCGAAACTTTTCAAACTTAACTTTTTTCTCATATTTACCCGCTAATATTTTGCTATACACAATCACCGCAACTAGTGCTATTATCAGTCCTCCACTGGCAAACAGTAATAAAGATGATGGCATCTGAAAATTACTGGCTGCTACTTCCTTGATCGCCGGTTTAGTCTTGGAACTTGAAGACTGGGCTAAAAACATTGTACTAAGCATGGTTAGCAAACTAAAGATTTGACTCCTAATGGTTAGGATGCCCAAATCTTTAATATCACATTACTGTATTGTTAATATTTTTTTACATCATATTTGTGATTTTGTTATGTACAGACACATTAGCGAATCTACGGAATTTAGGGATATTCACCTTGTCGCCACGGATATGGATGGTACTCTGACGAAGGAGGGAAAATTTACATCCCTATTGTTGCAAGCTTTGGAAAATTTAGCCGCCAACGGGATTCAGGTACTGATTGTAACAGGTCGTTCAGCAGGTTGGGTAAGTGGAATCAGTAGTTTAATGCCTGTGGTAGGTGCTTTAGCAGAAAATGGGGGTATATTCTACCCATCAAATAACGTCGCACCAATATCTTTAACACCTATTCCCGACTTAGCTCAACATCGCCAGCATTTAGCTAGGACTTTTGAAAAATTACAAAGTCAATTTCCCCAACTTAGGGAATCTACTGACAATCAGTTTCGTCTCACCGATTGGACATTTGATGTAGCTGCTTTAACAGAAAATGAATTGCAGTCTCTTAGCAATATTTGTCAACAAATGGGTTGGGGATTTACTTATAGCAATGTCCAGTGTCACATTAAACCTCAACAACAAGATAAGGCTGGAGGATTGTTACAAGTGCTACGCGAACACTTCTCCGAATATTCACTGTCACAAGTTGTTACTGTTGGTGATAGTCCTAATGATGAAAGTTTATTTAACCAAAGTTCTTTTCCTATTTCTGTAGGTGTAGCAAATGTAATTAAATATGCACACCAGTTGCAGTATCAACCTGCTTATGTAACTACTGCGGCTGAAGGGGAAGGATTTTGTGAATTATCTAATTATATTTTACAAAAAAAGGCCGAGGGCAGGAGCCAGGAGCCAGGAGGAAAGAATTATTAACACTTTAAGAGTTTGTTTGCTCACAGTCTAATTTCACCTAATACTCTCCGCACCTTTGCTTGGGGAGTATCAAAAAACCTAGGCAAATTGTCAAGTTCCTAAAGTTATTTGGGAAATGATATTCGCTGGTGTTAATGAGCAAGATCAAATCTGCAAAAAAACCTTTTCTGAGTAGGTACTTTTGCAGGAATAATAGCTATTTGAGCCGCAAACTCAATAGGTAAAACGACATTTATAGAGTTCTCGTCTATAAGTAAGAAGAAAAAGACGAACCTCTTCAATAGTAGCAAGGTGAAATTTTATCTTAAATATTTACCTTACTTATATGAGATTTATTATAGCATATTTTGTATTTTTATAACCTACTTTTATAGGTAGATTAGTTTGTACTTATCAAATGACTTGTTGCTACTAGCTAGATAATCTTTAGGTTGACTTATGTATCTTATATGACTTTTTTTTATATTATGATCTGCTCTCATATAGAACGTCATAATTGCTGACATTCCCATAACCCGTCTATAGTCCGACTTAAACTATATTTTTATCTGTACAGTTAGAATTTGTACTACTGTGCGCTTTCCTAACCAGGCATTTACAATTGATATATGGGAATACAATATTTGACATCAGCAATCAATAAGTTAACGCAATACCATTTTTATAATTTCTTTGTTATTTTGTATTTAACGGGACAGTTCTCCAACATACCCTGAGCTTAAATAGCAATTAGTTGAAGAGTTTCTCTGCTTATTTTATGTAAGATATGTAAGTCACAATTATCTTACCTAAGATTACCAAATTGGTGTATTGCTCTACAATAATTTGCATGATTATAAGCCAAATTGGCTGATTTTCATCAATCTCAAGACAGCAGGATTTAGAACTATGATCACAACAAATACTCAACCTATCATTCTCCATACTTTAATTAGCCCTATGGGAGAAGAGCATAAAGCAAATAATAAATCAGATTTATTACAACCAATACGTCAATGGTTGGATGAAATCGAGATTCAGAATCGTAAATTAGCTAAATTTATTGCTAAATTGATTCCTGCTCAATGTCCCTTTGAACGTGACATCGTGGTATTTGGTCGGAAAATTGCCCATATTCCCCCCATGTGTAAGCTAAATCCACTATATGATCAATTAGTGGGCTTGCGTTTTCGTGCATTGTGTTATTTAGTAGATAAGTGTGGAGAAGATATCCAATCTTACTGCTGAATATAACTAGATCAAACACCGCATGAAAATTAAAATCCAGCATCAACCGACTCAAGATGATCTCAAACAATTAGGTGTCTTTAAATGGGCAATTTGGCAAAAAGAAGCTTCTAAATTCCCCTGGACTTATGATTGTCAAGAAACTTGCTACTTTTTAGCAGGTAATGTAATTGTGACTCCTGATGGAGGACAACCAGTGCAAATGGGGGAAGGAGATTTAGTGACGTTTCCTGCTGGTATGTCTTGTACATGGGAAATTACCAGCGATGTAAAAAAACATTATTGCTTTGATTAATGTAGTGCTAAGAGTCAATATTTTTCTCTTTGTATCCTAGTATTCTGAATTATTCAGAAAATAGATATCTCATCATTGACTTGGAGTTAGTCTTGTATGGAGATTCGCAACGAGTGTGATCAACTAAAGTTGCAGGATGGGTAAATGACTTATATTCGGATCGTTCAAAACTTGTTGCGACTCCATCCCTTAGAAAATATTCGTTAAAATGTATAGTCTCACTTATAGGTTTTACCTGTTGTGCAGTTATCTAATTAAGACTGTAGCTTTTTGTTGTTATTTATTCGCCTTTCGATACGCCCAAGGATCAACAAATTTAGCATCATTCCAAACTCCAAGGCGTTGCTGTTGCGCTTGTATTTCAGCTTGTTGCACCAAATCTTTACTAGGACACTTGTTTAAATAAGGGCGATATGCTTTAGCTAATCCTTCCTGTAATAAAACTTGCTGTACAAAGGTATCATCTTTTAAACGCACTTCTGCAACTTTTCTTCCGTAGCGATCGCTATCCGTGATATTCAACTTGACGCGATTACCCGACTGTTTAACCAGTTCCTCCACCCGTGTTTGTGCTTTGATACCCCAAGCAAATTGATTAATATCTTTAGTAAATTTACTGTTTTTTTCTTTTTGGGAATGAGGTATTTCTGGTGCATCAACACAAGCAAAGCGCACTGTGAATTTTTTGCCATCAGCGCCTTTTAATACTAATGTATCACCATCACTCACTCGCTCAACTATATCACCAGAGGAGGGAAATAGGCGATAGCGCAGCGCTCCGTAGGAATCGCATCCACTTAAACTCACAACAATGATAGCTGCACCCAAGCTAATTAGAACTTGTTTCATGAATTGATTCATTTCCACCCACCAGATTATTATATGATCAGTTGAATTAGGACTTATGCAAAAACTCTCCCAAACTCCTACTCCTCCGTTTCCTATGTGGTTAGTTATGCTGTGACTCATGCGTAAGTTTGACGAATATGTCATAGCACTTTCAATTCTAAGTAATACCACTGATTTGGCAATCAAGCCTGTTAATGTGTAAAATATATACTAAGTTAAATAGTTGTGATTCCAATAGCTATCAGAATAATTTTAGATTGCTCACATTGAATGGATTCGCATATACAATCCACGATTAAGTTACTAAAATAATCATTCTCACATCAAGATTATGAAACCTATTCAGCAATATCAGCAATATCAACGGTGCGCCTCTGCTCAAGAATTTCAAAAATCCCTCACTCAGTTAGAAGATATCTTAGAAGTCAATTCTACTCATCATCAAGTGGTTATAGAACTGGATACTGGTAGGTCTATTAACGATGAATTCAGTGAAAATTCTGAGGAAATTTCTTTAGCTGCTTTAGAGGATGCAGTTGCTGACATTGAACAATATTTAGACCAGAAAAACAAACGCAAGTAATTCCTAAATCAATAAATCACCCATAAATCTTTTGTCGCTGGACTTCATATAACATTAAAGCCGCTGCGATCGCTACATTTAAAGATTCTACTCCAGGACTGAGGGGAATTTTTACTTGCTGGTCTGCCATTGCAGCTAAATCTCGTGACAACCCAGCACCTTCATTTCCCAATAAAATCAAACTCGGTTTCCGCCAATCTACTTCCCAATAAGTTAAATTTGCATTGGGCAAGGTGGCTACTACCTGCATTCCTGCTTGCTGACTTTGTTTGACTGTTGTTCTTAAATCTTCACTTACCGCCATATTTAAGCGAAACCACTGCCCCGCAGATGCACGTAAAACCTTGGGGTTATCCAAATCAACACTATCATCACTTAACCATAAACCCGATGCCCCAGCAGCAGCCGCAGTGCGAATCATAGTCCCCAAATTGCCAGGATCTTGCAGCGTCTCTACAGCTAGAACTACACCAGTAAAGGGGACTTGGGTTTGCTGTTGGGTGCGTTTTGCTAATGCCACTACACCATCTGGCTGTACTGTTGTTGCCATTGCCGATAAAACTTCTTCACTGACAATTTCATAGCGATGGCTTCGCCCGCCGGAGGCATCGCACCGACCACAGACATCATCCCATAATTGAGGATGTGCCATTTGCCATTGGGGAGTACAACACACCACCTCTAACGGGTAATTCACCGCACAAGCTTCTTCCAACAGGTGCGTCCCTTCCAGTAAAAATAACTCTTGTTTGTGCCGCTCTTTGGTAGAGTGCAACTTACGGATTTGTTTAACTAAGGAATTTTGTAAACTTGTCAGCACAATTTTAAAATAATTCGTAATTAAGTTTTTAGGACTTACGCAAACTCCCCTTTCTCCGTGACCTCTGTGCCTCTGCGGTTAGTTATTCCGTGATTCGTGCGTAAGTTCTAGTTTTGTAACTGAAATTCATACCCAGCCACAAAACTTGCTGTTTCTTAGTAGGCTACTTAAGCCCCAGATTTAGTTAAATCTTGATATCTTGGACTTCAGATAAAACTAAAACCCAAATTATTGATATGCGGAACCCGGGACTTGAACCCGGAAGCCTTGCGGCACTAGAACCTGAATCTAGCGCGTCTGCCAATTCCGCCAGTTCCGCTGGCATCAATGTCTTATTGACAATTTCTTATTATTACTTAAATATTGGAGTTTGTCAAGCTGAACTTACATACATAAATTTAAGCACCAGAAACAAACGCTTACTGTGTATTAGTTTTTGAGCTTACTGAATATTTATTCTGGTTGTAAATTTGGAGTTAGTATTTCTATGGTCGATAAGTAATCAAAGCTTATAAACCTTGCTAGTAGATATTTACAGATGCTAGAGAAAAGAGTTATAAAATTCATTTCCATGAATCATAATAGCAAAATGTAGACAAACCGACTCTTTACTGTAGAATCGAAACCAACTTCAAACCCTTATTATTACTTATTTTTTGGAGGTAGGCTTATTAATTCTTCTAGCAGCTTACCAGATGCCAAGTCTTCACCTGAAGCAGAGTCCCCAGTTTTGCAAATTTGGGGTGGGCATCCTTTGCGAGGTCATGTAAGAATTAGCGGAGCAAAAAATTCAGCCTTGGTAATCATGGCGGGAGCTTTGCTTTGTTCTGGAGATTGTCGGATTCGCAATGTCCCCTTATTAGCGGATGTAGAGCGCATGGGGCAAGTTTTATCAGCTTTGGGATTGGGTTTAAGCAGACAAGACGACATATTAGATGTTGATGCTAGGGAAATTAGCACATCCAAAGCGCCCTATGAACTAGTTACTCAACTGCGAGCCAGCTTTTTCGCCATTGGACCCCTTTTAGCGCGACTGGGAGTAGCACAGATGCCTCTACCGGGGGGTTGTGCCATCGGTGCTAGACCAGTTGATTTGCACGTCCGAGGACTGCAAGCAATGGGTGCAGAAGTGCAAATTGAACATGGTATTTGCAATGCCTATGTTCCTGGCAGCAATGGCAGATTGAAGGGAGCCAGAATCTATTTAGATACTCCCAGTGTTGGTGCAACCGAAACCTTGATGATGGCAGCTACTTTAGCGGACGGCGAAACTGTCATTGAAAATTCTGCTAGAGAACCAGAAGTGGTTGATTTGGCAAATTTTTGCAACTCAATGGGAGCGAAAATTCAAGGAGCAGGTACGAGTACAATTACCATTGTTGGTGTACCTCAGTTACATTCTACCGACTACTCAATTATTCCTGATCGCATTGAAGCAGGAACTCTTTTACTAGCAGGAGCAATCACTCGATCAGAATTTACCCTGTCCCCAGTGGTTCCCGAACATTTAATCCCAGTGATTGCCAAGTTACAAAAAATTGGTGTACCCATCATTGAAGAAGGATTAAATTGTCTGAGAATTTTGCCAGCAGAAGTATTGAGAGCCACAGATATTGATACTTTACCCCATCCGGGTTTTCCCACAGATATGCAAGCGCCTTTTATGGCATTGCTAACTTTGGCAGAAGGTGACAGCATCATTAATGAATCTGTGTTTGAAAATCGTCTGCGTCATGCTTCTGAGTTAAATCGCTTGGGGGCAGATATTCGGGTTAAAGGTAATACTGCTTTTGTTCGTGGCGTGCCAATGTTATCGGGCGCACCAGTAATAGGCACGGATTTACGAGCATCCGCAGCTTTGGTTATAGCCGGACTAGCCGCAGAAGGACAAACCACTATTCAAGGATTAAATCACCTAGATCGTGGTTATGATCGCCTGGATATGAAGTTGCAGCAACTAGGCGCAAAGATTATCCGTGTAAATAATGAAGCATCAGCAGATGCAGAGTTACATACGAATAATAGTAATCCTCCGGCTTCAGTTTCTATCTAGAGTTAGGGAATTTGGTATTTGGTTAGTTGATGGCGGATTTTACCTGTTGATGAAATATCTATTTGGTAATTTTCGCCATTAATTTATTGAATTTTTTAAAATACTACGCACTACCTAAACTACAACTGAAAAAAGCTAATTAATATAGTTATACAATGGGTTTATCCCATCACAAAGTTATTTTATTTCCCCATATTGGGAATAGTTTTCTTATGCTCCAAAGACTATATGTACACAATTTCAGATGTCTAGAAAACTTTGAACTGAATATAAAGGGGATCTCATCTGCTCTCTTAATTGGAAAAAATGGTTCAGGTAAATCAACCATTGCTACTGCATTAGAGGTAATTCAATCTATTGGTAGAGGTATAAATAGAGTTGGGCAACTTGTTCATTCTAAAGATTTTACTCGTGGCAGGTCTGATGTTCCGATTCGCTTTGAAATAGAAGTATTACTTAAAGATAAATTATACAAGTATGTCTTGGCTTTAGAGTTGCCAGAAAAATTTAAAGAACTTCGAGTTTCTGAAGAACAACTGCTAGTTTCGGGAGAACCAATCTACTCTCGAAAAGAAGCTCAAGTCACTCTTTATACTAGCGCACAAAATCGTGAAGCTCAGTTTTTGGTGGATTGGCATCTTGTAGCCCTGCCAGTAATTCAGGAGCAATCTGAAACTGATCCACTTCATATTTTCAAAACTTGGCTGGCTCGCATGATCATTTTAGCACCGATTCCCAGCTTAATGACCGGAGACTCCAACGGCGAAACTTTAGAGCCAAAACGAGATGCTTCAAACTTCGGAGAGTGGTTTTCTGGATTACTTGGTCGCTACCCTGCGTCATACACACAGTTTGACAAATATCTCCGAGAAATTATGCCCGACATTACAGATGTTCAGAATGAACTTATCGGCAAAGATTTCAAAAGCATGATTGTTCGGTTTGAAGAAAATAATGCAAATCTGAGTGTGAACTTTCAAGATTTATCTGATGGTGAAAAATGCTTTTTTCTTTGCGCTGTTGTTTTAGCTGCTAATAAATTCTATGGACCACTTTTTTGCTTTTGGGATGAGCCTGATAACTATCTTTCTATATCAGAAGTAGGGCATTTTATAACATCACTGCGACGCTCATTTAAGAATAGTGGGCAAATTTTAGTAACTTCTCATAATGAGGAAGCAATCCGAAAGTTTTCAAATGATAATACTCTTGTGCTTGATCGAAAAAGCCACTTGGAGCCAACTAGGGTCGGACTACTTAGTGATATACCGCTCAGTGGCGATCTATTAAATAGCTTGATTCGCGGCGATATAGAGCTATGAGTATAAATAGGTATCAACCGCACTTGATTGTGTTGCCAGAAGACCGTGCTAATGAAGAAATTACAAACGGATTTATTCAGGCTCCAAACATTAATTACGATGTGATTAGTGTCGAGCGACCTGCTGGTGGTTGGCAAGCTGTTGTGAACCAATTCACGAAAGAACTTGTCCTTTACATGAAAAAATTTCCGCAGAGCATGATTGTTTTGCTGATTGATTTCGATCAAGATAAAAATCCATTGAATTATCAAGAGCGATTGGATTATGTAAATAGTCATATTCCCAAGGATCTAATTGATAGAGTATTTGTTCTTGGAGTGGTATCTGAACCAGAGATTTTAAGGAGAGATATTAAAAAGAGTTTTGAGGCTATTGGAGAAGCTCTTGCTACAGATTGCTCTGAAAACAAAAATGAATTATGGGGACATAATCTTCTCATACACAATAAACCTGAGTTAGAAAGAATGATTCAATTTGTGAAACCATTTTTGTTTAATTAATCAGAATCTAAACAATAGACCTCTTGCACAATTGTTTCTGTGGTACAATAAAGGGTTTTAGGTTTTATGTATGTTTGGGTGTTGTTGCGATCACGAATTCAAAGATAGGCGTGTAATTCTAACTTTTAGCGAAAATTAAGGTAACCTTCAAGTATAACATAAAATGAATTCTGCAAGAGGTCTAATAACAATATCCTCCTTAGAGGGCATATCCCTAATTTGTAAGTTAAGTTTTTGTGATATGTCTCGGATGTTTGGGTAAAATTGAAATTCTCCCGCTTCACAACCCATTCCCAATCAGAATAAACGGAGACCAGTAAAAAGGATGGCTTAGTTGCTCCTTCAACTGTGACGGTGAATTACTATTTATGGGCTGTTTGATAGAAATACGTCTTTGCTGACCTGTAATTGCATAGTTGCCAGTAATCAGAGATATTTGAGCTTGACGCAGGGCTTCGGCTTTAGTAATATTCCCCTGTTGGAGAATTGTATAAAAAGTATTCATCAACGCTTGTGTGCCGCCATCATCCACAGACCATAAAGAGGCGATCGCACTTCTTGCACCTGTTTGTTGCATCTGGTAGCCAAAACCGAGAATCTCTCTACCATCTCCCAATAGATCACCTAATCCGGTTGCACAAGCTGAAAGCACGACTAAATCAACATTCGGCAACCGCCAATTTTTGATATCTCGTAGGGTAATGCGATCGCCATTACCAAACAAAATAAATGATTCTTCTGGCTGTCCAGGGGTAAATACCGCATGAGTTGCTAGATGGACGATAGAGTAATCATTCATCTGCAACACAATATCTTTATTGAATTGCTGGTCTAATAGTTTTGTTGTGTTAGGCACGGTTTGAGCAAGAGTTTCTACCTCACGACCGGCAAAAGGCAACCCGGAGAAGTTAAACTCCTGATCTCCTGCCTTAACGCTATAGTTACCTTTGGTAAAAGCAGCCGCTAACACATTTAACTGATTTTGCGGTTTGGTGTTGAGGTCAGTCAAACTCACAGCAGTAATATTATTGATGCGAAAGCGTTGAACTAGCCACTCCTTACCGTCATAGAGGGCAGCTAGAGGAATATAACGCAGTTGCCCGTCAGGGGCGTAAATGATGGTTTTGGTCTTTGCTTGAGCTAAGTCATGTTCCAGGGGCTTTATCAGCCAATTATAGAGCTTTTGAGCAGGAATTTTAGGATTACGGACAGGCGTTGTTAAAGTCGAACGAAATTCAGCAATAACTCGGTTAAGTTCTTCGCGTTTGACAGGAACAGTGCGACGTAGTGGTGGTGCATAGGGAGAAATTAAAACCAGTTCCAAGCGATCGCTCAACATGAAAGGATAAATAATTACAGCATCTTGCTGAAGTTTCTTCAGGTTATCTTGCAAAGTCGTAGCATAAGCATTCAAATCAAAAGCTTGCCCTTGCGTAGTTTGCTGAAGTTGCGCTATCCACTCTCGTACTTGTGGGCTTTCCAGGAATGTCTCAAATTGTTTGCTAATCTCCTGTTCACTTTTTCTTAGCTGAACAATACGCTGTTTTTGGGGTTCTGTTCTCTGGGAAATAGAAACGGTTTCCAGTTGGGCAAGTTCTTTGCCTAGTGCGATCGCTTTATCTATCTGTCCCGAAATACCTTTTCTAATTTGCTGTTCTTGGGGACGTTCTGCAACACCTTGAGCAGTATTATCACTTCCTCTCACATTACTAAGATAGTCTTCTAATTCCTGAACTTTAAGTAAATCTAGTACCCGTTGCGCTTCCAGAATTCGGTTTTGTTGCAATAATAAATCAGCTAAATGGCGATAATCTTCAGCAATAGTTTCAGTGTATGATTGCTGTTGTTCTTGGGGAAGCCCTCGAATATTACCCCGAATTGCTTCTCTAACATTCACAGCTTGTTTAAAAAAAACAATAGCTAATTCTGGTTTGTTTTGTTTCTCTAATAAATAACCAATATTATTTAGAGTTTTTCCTTCACCTTCTTTGTTGCCAACTTCCTGAACAAATACCAAAGATTGCTGATAAAAATTCCAGGCTAATTCATATTTCTTTTGTTGAAAATAAACTTTACCAATACCATCTAACATTACACCTTGGGAAAGTTTATCACCTAAAGATTTGACAATAGTTAAACCTTGCTGCAAAAATTTTAAAGATAATTCATACTTACCTTGATCCAAGTAAACAATCCCAATATTATAAAAAGTCCATGCTTCCAGGAATTTTTTATCTTTTTTGTTATTAATTCCTTTGAGCTTTGATAAAGCTTGCTCATAAAAATTCAATGCTAAATCGTATTTTTTTAATCGGTAATGAATATCGCCAATAGCATTAATATTTCTCACTTCTGATCCAATTCTGTGTTTTTGGGCTAAGTTCAAGGCTTGTTGATAAGTATTTAAAGCTCGGTCATATTCTCCTAAAGATTGATAAATATCACCCATGTTGAAAAAAACTATCCATACCCAAGGAGTTTTTTCTACCGGGTATGATGACACTTGTTTGAGAACTGATAAAGATTGCTGATAATATTCTAAAGCAGATTCATATTTTCCCAAGGTGTGGTAAATCATGCCGATTTGGTTGAGAGTAAAACCCTCCTCAATTTTCTGCTCTAGTTTTTTATTCAAACTTAGAACTTCTTGGAATTTATTTAAAGCTGTTTCATATTCACCTTGTTGATAAAGTTGGCGACTTTGTTCACTATAGATATTCATGATTTTAGTGAGGGTTTGTTTTTCACCATCACCATCCCCTAATTCTCTTTGAATTTGTAAAACTTGTTGATAATAATTTAATGCTTGTTGATAGTCTTTTTTGTTATAGTAAATCAAGGCTATATAATCAAGAGTTTTACCAACACCTGCTTTATTACCTATTTTTTGATAACCCAATAAAGCCTGTTCAAAACTGGTGATAATTCTCTGATGATTATTTCTATATCTATTGCCATTAATAAAGAGATAAAAAGCTTCTCTAAACAGCCTATCAGCTTGAGCTTTTTCATCTTGTTTGTTAAGTTCCTGGGCAACTACAAGAGAAAAATTACCGGTATGTGTTACAACAGCAGTAGTTGCCGAAAACAGCAGAGTCACAAAACTGAGACTGACTAGATTACGCATGAGAATAAATTAATGAATGAATGTTAAAAAATCAACTAAATCCATAGTTAATAGTTCTATAATAAGTACGATAACAGGTGATCTAAGCTACTATGTAAATTTTGAAAACAATCTATATAAAAGATGAGTATATCAACTATGAAATTAAGTAGTGCAGTTGCTCTGATGAGTGTGTGGGTATGCAGTGGATGGGGAGTTATTCAAGCTGCTGAACCTCAGCGAGGGAGTTCTTTTAGTGAGTTGTGTCATCAACAAGCTACTTTATCAGCAGATGGCAGAATTACAGTAGAATTATTATTAGCAAAAGCAGCAACTAATGATTGTGAAATTGCTGCTAAAAAGTTGTTAAATCTAACTCAGCTTGACCTGAGAAATCAGCAACTTGTTGATTTAAGTCCTTTAGCGGGATTAACAAATTTAGAATCTCTAAATCTTAATAGTAATGAAATTGTTGACATCAGCCCCTTGGCAGGATTAAAAAAGCTCAAGTCGCTGAATATCGGCAATAACAAAATTATTGATATTAGTCCCTTGGCAGAACTTAGAAACCTCAAGTCTCTGACTATGGGTAGAAACCAAATTAAAGATATTAACGCCATAGTTAAACTAACAAATCTGGAATATTTAGCTATAGATAGTAATGAAGTTGTTGATATTAGACTTCTAGCAAAACTTACTAATCTTAATTGGCTCATTCTCAGTAAAAATTCAATTACAGATATTAGTTCTCTCCAGGGTCTGATTAATTTGACTGGGATTTTTTTGGAAGATAACCAAATTAAAGATATTAGTTCTCTGGCGAGACTAACAAAACTTTCTCGGTTAGAGCTAAATTACAATCAAGTTAAAGATATAAGTCCTTTGGCAAATCTCACAAATTTAAAAAGGCTGAATTTAGAAGGTAATCAAATTGAGGATATAAATTCTTTGGCAAGACTGATAAACTTAAATTTTCTGTTTTTAGAAGATAATAAAATTAAAGATATTAGCCCTTTAGGAAACCTAAAAAATTTAAATCGGCTGATTCTTACTTACAACCAAATTACAGATATTAGCCCTTTAACAAAACTGAATAATTTGAATTTGCTGGTACTGCGTTTGAATAAAATCAAAGATGTCAGCCCTTTAGCAAAACTGAAAAATTTAACTGAGCTTGTGCTTGAAGACAACGAAATCACAGATATTAGTCCTTTATTAAACCTGACTAACCTGACTCGGCTGAAACTTGACTATAACAAAATCACAGATGTAACTCCCCTATCAAAACTTACTAATCTTCAAGAGGTGAGTTTTCAAGGTAATCCCGGTGTTAACTAATCTTTGTCCCCTATTATGTTGTTCAATCGTTATACTAGCTGTGGGAGTTGTATTTTTTATTGATTACCATAATTATGTCATTAGTTAAAACGCCCCTAATTGGTTTAAAAGCTGACTCATTCCGCCATCCTCTAGACTTGGAAGCAACTCAAACTCTCAAGCAAATTCCAGGTATAGACATGATGGTGCGAAATTGGCTCGGACCAATGGCAGAACAGGTTTTTTATGTAGAAAATATTGCATCAAGTATTTTGGTTGGTGAAAAACAACTGCCCTCTTTACACAAGTTATTGTTAGATGCTTGCAATATTTTAGATATTGAGCCACCTCAGTTGTATGTCCGTCAACATCCTGCACCTAATGCTTATACTTTTGCAATGCGGGGTAAGCAGCCGTTTGTGGTGCTGCACACTTCTTTAATTGATATGCTCACACCAGCAGAAATACAAGCTGTGATTGCCCATGAGTTAGGACATCTCAAATGTGACCACAGCGTTTATTTAACTCCTGTAAATTTATTAATTTTAGCAGCAGCAATTTTGCCTAATGTCGGTGCTGTTGTGGCTCAAGCATTACAGGCACAATTATTAGAATGGGTACGTTGTGCTGAGTTTACTTGCGATCGCGCTGCTTTGTTAGCTACCCAAGACCCCAAAGTGGTGATGTCAGTATTAATGAAGTTAGCTGGCGGTTCTCCTACCTTAGCACCCCAATTAAATCTCGATGCCTTTGTTGCCCAAGCTCGTGCTTATGATGATATTAGTAAAACCGAACTTGGTGTCATGGTCAAAGAAGCCCGCACCGCTCAATTAAGTCATCCAGTACCAGTATTACGAGCTAGAGAAATTGACCGCTGGAGTAGTGGTTTAGAGTATCAGAAATTATTACAAAATCACGGTTTTAAAGGCAAGAGTGAAACAGCACCCAAGGGCGGTTGGCGCAATTGGTAAAATTAGAATTTACGCACTGTACAAATAAACCATGATGTGTAATGACACAATTGATATTTTCACAATTTGGGCATCTACCCTCAGATAGATTGTCATCGCTGACTAATAGTGGAAATATCAAACCCAGGATGTCTGAAATATCTGAAAATTTCGGCTAAAAACCTGATGGTTTCTGTCAATGCGTAAGTTCTAGAAATCTCAAACTTTAAAACTATGGCTTTATTTGCTGAAAAAGTTGCAGTTATCACTGGTGGTACATCTGGAATTGGCAGGGCTACTGCGATCGCATTTGCCAAGGAAGGCGCAAAAGTAGTAGTGGCAGGCAGACGCGAAAAAGAAGGGGAAGAAACAGTTGCATTAATTCAAAAAGCGCAAGGAGAAGGCATCTTTATCAAAACCGATGTCTCAGTCTCGGCAGACATCAAAAATTTGATAGAAAAAACTATATTCACTTATGGTCATTTAGATTTTGCCTTCAACAATGCCGGGATTGAACAAACTCCAGGATCTTTCCCTGAAGCTACTGAAGAAGAATACGATCGCATCATGGATATCAATGTCAAAGGCGTGTGGCTATCCATGCAATACGAAATAGCTGAAATGGTTAAACAGGGTAGTGGCGTAATTGTCAATACTGCTTCAGTTGCCGGATTAGTGGGAATGTCAGCAGTGCCAATTTATGTTGCCAGTAAACACGCTGTAATTGGTTTGACTCGTTCCGCAGCATTAGAATATGCTAAGTCTGGAATTAGAGTCAATGCTGTTAGCCCTGGTGGTATTCAAACAGACATGATTGATCGTTTCGTTGGTACTCCTGAATCAGAAACAGAATTTCGTCAACAATTACAATCTATGCACCCTGTTGGCCGTCTAGGTACTGATGAAGAAGTGGCAAGTGCAGTCATCTATCTTTGTTCTCCAGGTGCATCATTCATTACGGGGCAATCTATTACTATAGATGGTGGATTGACAGCCCAGTAATTCCTAATTAAGTGTTGTCATTGGGATTTAGGTCTAGCCACAAAACTCTATTGCTTTTAGAAGTGGGGGACTTAAATCCCCATAATCTCTTAAATTCAAATTTACCTAATCGTGTGTGATAGAAAAATTGGTGTTGCTGAATTGAAATATGAAATTGGGAAATTTAACCTTTGCAACCTTGATTCTTTGCGCCTATTCTTTGCTACGCAACGCTACCGCGAACGAGATCGCGAAGCGCGATTGCGCCTTTGCGTGAGACGTTTTATATCTTCATTCAGCAATGCCGAAAAATTAATTAACAAAAAGTGCAAAGTCTCAGCAAATGAATTCACCCATTAATTTATTTGAATATGAAAATTTAGCAAAAGAACATCTTACACAGATGACTTTTGATTATTACAGTAGTGGTGCGTGGGATGAAGTTACTTTAAAAGATAATCGTGCTGCTTTTACACGAGTTAAACTCCGTCCGAAAATGCTAGTTGATGTCAGTGAAATAAACCTGACAACTAAAGTTTTAGGACAATCTTTGCAGTTACCCCTGCTCATTGCACCAATGGCTTTTCAATGTCTGGCTCATCTAGAAGGGGAAATTGCCACAGCCTCAGCTGCGGCTTCAGCAGGTGTAGGCATGGTTTTGAGTACGCTGGCTACTAAGAGTTTGGAAGAAGTAGCAAAAGTTGCTAATGGGTTGCAATGGTTTCAGCTTTATATTCACAAGGACAGGGGTTTAACTCGTGCTTTGGTAGAAAGAGCTTATGCAGCAGGTTATCAAGCACTGTGTTTAACAGTAGATGCTCCTGTGTTGGGAAAACGGGAACGAGATCGACGCAATGAATTTACTTTACCCCCTGATTTACATCCCGCTAATTTAACCAATATCTCAGGTTTAGATATTCCCCATGCACAGGGAGAGTCTGGATTATTGACCTATTTTGCCCAACAAATTAACCCCGCACTGACTTGGAAAGATTTGGAATGGTTGCAATCTCTGAGTCCGTTACCGTTGGTATTGAAAGGGATTTTGCGGGGTGATGATGCTGTGCGATCTGTAGAATATGGCGCTCAAGGGATTGTGGTTTCTAATCATGGTGGTAGACAATTAGATGGTGCGATCGCTTCCTTAAATGCCCTACCAGAAATAGTAGCAGCAGTAGACGGTAGAGCAGAAGTCTTGGTAGATGGCGGTATTCGTCGCGGTACAGATATCCTCAAAGCCTTAGCACTAGGCGCAAAAGCCGTCCTCATCGGTCGTCCCATATTATGGGGATTAGCGGTATCTGGACAAACAGGAGTAGCTGAAATCATCTCCCTACTCAAAGATGAGTTAACTACCGCAATGGCACTCAGTGGTTGTGCTAATTTGCAAGATATTGATTCAACTTTGGTCATTCATAATTAATAATTCTTCCCCAATCCCTAAATAAATCTAAATACCTGTTGCCAAAATAAAAAAATAGGCTATACTTAAAAAAGTGACACCCAAGGGCGGGTGGCGGAATTGGTAGACGCACCGCACTCAAAATGCGGCACCGAAAGGTATAGGAGTTCGATTCTCCTCCTGCCCACTTTTAAAATAGCAAACACACCATATAATACTTAAATATACAGTCACAAATGAGATATTATCTGTGGCAAAATCATTTCGTTGCTAAAGTGTAGTTGTATTATACTCAAAACGGTTATAAACCGTACTTTTTCCTGGCTAAAAAACTAAGTTTTAAGCCTCTCCTCGTTTACGGGGAGATGTTTGGAGAGGGGTTCCATATTTCGTTAACCTATGAACCTTAGGGAAGAGGGGACAGGAAACAGGTGACAGTAAGATAGCGGACTTCTTTAAGACATCGAGGATCTGAGACTTGGGAACCAATTACCAATTACCAGCCTAAACTAGATTTTGAGATTTATAAAAAATGCAATTACATTTAAGCACCTGGCCAGAAGTAGAAACTTATCTACAAAAATCTCAGGGAATTATTGTCCCCATTGGTTCCACAGAACAACATGGCCCAACGGGTTTAATTGGGACTGATGCCATTTGTGCAGAAGCAATATCCCACGGTGTCGCAGAAGAAACTCAAGGGATGGTTGCACCAACAATCAACGTCGGTATGGCATTACATCATACAGCTTTTCCCGGTACAATTAGCCTCCGTCCTAGCACTTTAATTTTGGTAGTACGAGATTATATAACTTGTTTAGCAAAAGCAGGTTTTACCAAGTTTTATTTTATTAATGGACATGGTGGAAATATTGCGACTCTGAAAGCTGCTTTTTCCGAAACTTATGCACATTTAGAAGATTTACAAATTCCTAATTCTCAAAAAGTTCAATGTCAAATTGCTAATTGGTTTATGTGCGGTTCTGTATATAAACTTGCCAAAGAATTATATGGTGATCAAGAAGGTTCTCATGCTACCCCCAGTGAAGTAGCTGTTACCCAGTACGTCTATCCAGAAGCAATCAAACAAGCACCCCTGTCGTCAGAAGTTGCAAGTGGACACAGAATTTATGGTGCAGCTAATTTTCGAGAAAGTTACCCAGACGGCCGCATGGGTTCAAATCCGGCTTTAGCAACTCCAGAACATGGTAAGCAGTTTTATGATTTGGCTGTGGGGGAATTGAGTAAAGGGTATTTGGAATTTGTGAAGAGAGAATAGGATTTTTTTCTCACGCAGAGGCGCAGAGACAAATTGAGGATATCTAAATACATACAAATAGGAGTCCTATATATCTTAAATCCTGTTCATCCTTTAATCCTGTAAATCCTGATTCAGACAATATACAAGCCTGGACACCCAACACCCCACTACAGAACGGACAGTATATCATTAAAAAAGTTATCGGTGGCGGTGGCTTTGGTGAAACCTATCTTGCAGAAGATACAGAAGAAAATAGATTAGTTGTTATCAAAACCCTCAACCGCGAACAACGAGAAAAACCAGATTTTGCGGAAAGACAAAAGAAGTTTAGAAAAGAAGCCTTAGATTTATCAAAATGCTATCATCCCCATATAGTTCAAGTTTACGACAATTTTCCCGAAGATGGACTTTGGGCTATTGTCATGGAACATATTGACGGCGATGATTTAGCAGCCTATGTTGAAAGCTACACTGCTGAAAATGGTTACTTGTCAGAAACCGAGGCTTTGCGCTACATTGACCAAATCGGACAAGCTTTAGAATCAGAAGTGTTGAATGTTAAGATTTTGAGTATATTGCCCAAGTTGTGCATTGGTATTGGTGATACCAAATTTGAGAAGTTAATGACTCTATTCTCAATAAACAGACAATTTGGCCTGGGTTAAACACAAAGATTGTAAAGTTGTGTTGCGAGATTCAACACTTCTGCTTTAGAATGTGTTCATGAACGAAAACTTTTACACAGAGATGTGAAACCCAATAATATTTTGTTGCGACGGGAAAGCAAAGAAGCAGTATTAAACCCCATCTAAAATGTATTAAAATTTAAATTATCTAATTCGTTAATATTCTTAATACTAATAAAAATGCGTTGTTAATGATCTAAATTAATTCCCAAAAATCGAATATTTAATATTGACATCTAGCTACAAAAGAGCATAGGATGTATTCAAACAACAATATAAAAATACCTGCCACATATCTTGCAGGAAACAATATGCTGTTTAGTCCAGCTAACTTACCCTATTGGATTTTCCTGATTACAGGAATACTGCTTTTTCTGTTCATGATTTTTCTAGGAGGGGGAGAATCAGAATTAGATGCTGATGCAGATTTAGATGTGGAAACAGACAGTGATGTGAGCTTTGGAGACTTTCTAGGATGGGCAGGTATTGGTAAAGCTCCATTATTGTTATTGTTGGCAACAGATTTAAGTTTGTGGGGTTTGCTTGGATGGATGTTAAATGTTGGGCTTGGTGGCATTTTACAAAATCAACAAATTCCTTTTATCAGCATAATAATTTTGTTAATTTCCCTAATTATTAGTTTATTTTTAGGAAGGTTAATAGCTGAACCAATTAGTCAAATTTTTGCAGAATTTAGCGAAGATGCCAGTAGCGATCGCTTAATTGGTTGTATTGGAACTGTTTCTTCTGTTTATATTCCTACAGAAAACTTAGGTAAAATTGGACAGGTAGACGTACTGGATGCAAAAGGAAATTTTTTGACAATTAATGCTGTTATTCCAGATTGGGCAACTATTGCACCGCAAAGGGGAGAAAAAGTAATAGTAATTGAACTTAAACAGCAAATTTATCTAGTTATTGCCAAAGATACTGTAGATGAAGAACGTTGGTTAGATAGCTCAAGCTGTAAAAATTAACTTTAGTCAAAGGAAAAATATATGCTTTTTTGGTTAACATTTATCCAGGCTTTACCAACTGTTGATGTACCAGAAATGCCATCAGTTCAGTTGCAATCAAAGCAACAAAATACAACCTTAATTAATTCTACCTTCCCCCTGACAACTCAACCGAGTTTAGCACAAATTAATGGAGGGTTAGTATTTCCTGGTGTCATTGTTACTTTAGTTTTACTCCTGTTATTGAGTTTATTTGCTTATACGAGAGTTTATGTAGTCACACCCAACAACGAAGCCTTTGTCAGAACTGGGGGATTATTTACTAAAAAGAAAGCAGTTATTCTCTATGGTGGTTGTATTGTTTTACCAGGGTTTCATCAATTAACAAGAGTACCTTTGCGGGAAATTTCTATTGATGTAGAACGGACTGGAAAAATGGCTGTGCGTACCAAAGACTATCTGCGAGCAGATATCAGAGTTACTTTTTATGTATGTATTAATGCCTCCGAAGATGATGTTTTAACAGCGGCTGCGAGATTATCTCAAAATGGTACTAAAATTAATCCTGAAGACATCAAAAATGCTTTAGAAAAAAGAGCAGATGATGCAATTAGAGCCGCAGCTAAAACCAAGGATTTGGCAGAAATTGATTCTGATAAATTGGGGTTTGCTCAGGAAGTATTAAATTTAGTGGGGACAGATTTGAAGAAAGTCGGATTAACTCTAAATAACATTGCCATTTCGGAAATATTAGAAAGTGTCACTTATGATCCTGATAATTTCTTTGATGCTCAGGGTGTGCGTTTGCGAACAGAAATTATTCAACGTTCAGTTCAACAAAAGCGCGAAGTTGAGTTATCAGCACAGGTGACAATTGAGCAAAAAGAATTGGATGCTCAAAAAAGATCATTGCAAATTGCCCAAGAACAAGAAAGTGCTAAACTATCTCAAAAGCTGCAAGTAGAAGCACTGAAAGCACAGCGAGAAAGGGAAATTCAAGAGTCTAAAGATAGAGAAGCTGCAACTGTACAACGTAGTAAAATTTTACAGGCAAAGTCAGTTGAGGAAGAAGAAATCCGCAAAAAATTATCTCTACAACAAAGCCAAATTGAAGCTGATATTACTTTAGAAGAACGGAATAAACAACTCAAAGTAGCGCAAGCATTGCAACAACAAGAAGCGGAACTAGCAGAGATTATCCGTCAACAAAGTGTAGAATCTGGTAAGTTACAAGCACAAGTACAGATAGTTGAGTCAGAGAGATTAGCAAGAATAGCTCAAGAAGATCTAGCAATTGCGATCGCTAACAAAAAACGTGAAAGCTTTGTTGCACAAGCAGAACAAGCTAAAGCAGAGGAATCTGTTAAAACAGCCAGTGAAGTCGAAAAAGCTGAACGTACCAAACGCTTGTCTCTTATAGCCGCAGAACGGGAAGCTCAAGAACGTAGTATTAGCGATCGCAACGTTGTAGAAATTGACGCTTTCCGTCGTCGTCGTCAAGCTGAGATTGCTCAAGAAGCAGCAGAATTGGAAGCGGAAGCAATTCGCACTCTCGCAGATGCTAACCGTGATAAAGCCTTAGCTGAAGCGGAGGGTATTCAAGCCAAAATTGCGGCTGAAAACACTATAAGTAACGCTAACCTGAGTGCTAAGATGCTGACTACTATCTGGCCAGAATTAGCGGATAAACTACCAGAAATCGTCTCCGCGTTAGCACCACAACCAGGCGTGTTAGGAGATACTCGTATTTACTCATTCCCTGGTGCAAATGGTACTAGCGGTAGTCAAGATATTAACAAGTTGCTACTATCAACTAGTGGTCTATCATTGATTAATACCTTGTTAGATGAAGGTAAATTAGGGGATTTAATTGGCCAAGTCAGTCAAATGGTACGTGGTAATAACTCAGCTATCACACCAACCCTCAACCAACAAGATACAGAAATTAATTGATAAATTAGGAATTTTTAAGCAGTAGCCATTTCTTGTACTAGGACGTAAGGTTCAATGATCAGGGCATGAAATCGCTTGCTACGATTGCCATTCCACTCTCCTACCTGATCTACAGAGGGTTTGGCAATCAATTGCTGATCAATCCACTGTTGCACTGAGGGAATGTTATCGCCTGCGATCGCAACTGCTACATCTAATAAGTCTAACCCATCTGTCACCACAATCACTGCATCCCTTTGTACATGGGGAATTAGCCAATCCCATTCTGCTTCATCGAGGTTTTGTTTTAATTCTGCTCTTAAATCCGACATAATTCCCGACTTTGTACTTATAATCTTGATTTTACATGATTTATCAAACCGAGCAAAATAATTTTGCTCCGAAGGACAGAAGTCATAAATAAATTATGAGAAATTCTCATTAATTGCCAGTAGCTAATTTTCTGATTGCATTTCTTCAATTTCCAATAAAGCTACAATTATTCCCGCAATAGGAATAGAAATAAAAATACCAAGCAAACCTGCCACCCTAGCACCAACTAATAAAGAGAAAAACACTACTACAGGGTTTAAATTCATTGTTCCTTGCATAACTCTTGGAGCAATTAAGTTATCTTGAATTTGCTGGAGAATCACACAAGCTATCAATACTTTTAACGCTAACCAAGGATTTTGCGCTAAAACAATTAAGGTAATTGTCGCCACTCCTAATGTTGCACCTATGCCTGGAATCATATCTAAAATGCCTACTATTAAAGATAGCAGTAAAGCAAAGGGGACGTTAAAACATAAGAAAACTATAAAGGTTGAACTTGTCAAAAACAAAGTTAATAATAACTGACCGCGAAAAAAACCTAAAAAACTGCGTCTGATGATATCGGTAAATCTTTGACGGCGATTTGGTGGAACTATTTTAATGATAAAATTCCATAGTTTTTGTCCATCAAGTAACATGAAAAAAGCGATAACAGCAATAAAGATAAAAGTAATAAAATTAGTTAGTATACCTTGTAAAATAGCTAGAGTTGTAACCAGTGTTGATACAGCTTGATTACGAAGTTGAGTTTCAATTACACTTAAATCTATTTGTAAATTACGAGTTTGTAGAAATTCTTCTATTCTTTCTATCAAAGGAACTAAGGAAGTTAAAAAATTTGAAATACTATCAATTAATTGTTGTCCTTGGGATAAAACTGTTAAACCTACAGTAATAATTAGTACCCCCAGTATCATAATGCCGAGTAAAAAAACTACAATAACAGCTACAGCATGAGGTAAAAAACGCCGGAGAAAGTATACAGGATAGTTGAGTAAAAAAGCCAAAATTGCAGCGAATGAAAAAACCACAATCACTGCTTGAAAATAATCCAAAAGTTGGACAATAGCCCAACCAGAAGCAACTAAAAGTAAAAAGCGAACTAAGACTAAATTATTTAGTCTCTGCCATAAATTCTTGGCTTCAAAGCCACTCATATCAATTTTAGATTTTGGATTTGATATTTGAGATTGTCAAACACTCACAGAATCAGATTTTGCAAGCTTTATCTGTGGCAATTGTTTTCTCAACTCTTCTAACTATAGTGCTGAAGTTCAAATATATACAATTGCAGAATTGTTCGCTACATCCTTAAAGCATATTCCTTAGTGGATAAATATTGTCTGCACTATTACAATTCATGATCCAAAATCTAAAATTGCTATTATCGCCCTAAATCGTGCATTTCATTAATTACAGTCGCACATTTTTGTGTCATCGCTTCTAATTCTTGTTTAGTAGTAGAACTAGGAGCATCAATTAGTTTACCAATTCTGACAGTAATGGGAACTGAACGGGGAAGGGATGAACCTGGTTGTAAAATCTTGTCAGTACCCCATAAACTCACGGGTAAAAAAGGTACTTTTGCTTTTCCTGCTAGTAGTGCTGCACCTCGTTTAGGGTCAGTAATGCGACCATCTGGAGTGCGAGTGCCTTCTAAAAAAACACCTACAGCCCAGCCATTATCAAGACATTCTAGAGCAGCACGAATAGCAGCACGGTCAGCACTACCTCGACTAACGGGATAAGCACCGTACAATTTAATTGCTTGTGCTAAAACTGGCACTTTGAACAATTCTTCCTTAGCCATGTACGCTACGGGACGACGTACACAATTAGAAACAATTGGTGGGTCAAAGTAACTAGCATGATTGCTGGCTACTAGCAACGGCCCAGTTTGGGGGACGTTTTCCACGCCATAAATCTTGATCTGAAAGTAAGTATGCAGCAAGGGACTTACTACTGACCACTTAAAAGCGTAGTAAAGTGCCAGACTGATAAAAGGTTCGCGTTCTCTGGTCACGGAGGATAATTCAAATGAGACTAAGGTCTAGGATAAGCGATCGCGATCGCTTTTCATCAGTCAACGGCATTATTTAGCAAAACTATCATCGCTTAGAGAATTTGTACCTGAGATTAGACAATCTACGGACTTGTTTCCAGACCAGTCTGTAAAAGTATTATCATCTTTGTAATGTCGGGGTGTTTGTAGCATCAATTGCCACGCTTTGCCAGCATTCAACAAATTGAAACGCTCAGGGTAATGTGTTTGCAATAATGCTTGCACCATTGGCGCATAATCGGAATTTATGCCGGGAAAAATGTGATGTTCAGTATGATAAGAAAAGTTGAAATGTAATAGATCAAATAGTTTGGGAACTCTAATAGAGAGACTATTGATCAGCACATCATTGATACTTGTCATTTGACACAACAGATGATTCGTATAGATATAAAATATCAGACCTGCATAGCCTATCCAAATGGGTAAAAAGTAGCCCAAAAGAAGTTTGATGGGATGGAATTCCAGGTAAGTTAAGATGCTCGCATGGATTCCCACAATAATTAATAATTCTAGAGCGATTGCCCGTCGTTCTTTCCCGCTAACCGTAAAAGCCACCACAGGATATTGGGCTTTACCATTGTTAAACAACAACACTGAAGTCAAGTTACGAAACGCGTGAACTCCCCAAGCATGACCCATTCCTATTACCAATAAGATAGGATTCACCTCAGCCGATGGTACAAAAGCATTCTGAATCCATTTACCCCAAGTTTTGGGTTGGTTGTCTAAATAATTGCGATCTGGATCTTGCAAAGAATTGGTCTTATTGTGATGCTCTCGATTGTGTACTGCCTTCCATAAAGTAGGAGGCATCCATAACATTGTTAATCCCAATAGACTAATCACGCGTCTCAACCAGGGATTTTTAATCGTGCGGCTGTGTAGCAAATCGTGAGTGCTAAAAAGGAGAACAATGACACTATTACCCATCACTAATGCTAGTGGCAAATAGAGCCAGAGCAAATACCAATTCCAGTCATCAAGGTGATTTGCAATCCCCCAACCCAGCATCAAAATTGCTAAATTAATTAACAAAATCCAGACTTTATTTGTATCAGGTAAAAATGCCTCTGCTGGAAGTAAAGGACGCAGCTTTTTTGCATAGTCTGCTTGCGTCATCCAAATTTTTTGATCAACAGTATTCATGAATGTTATTAGTTTTATTTGAAGGGTTATTACGCCATTTTTTGAGAAATTTTAAGGAAGTAAGTGTCAGGTTGATCTTTTTGGCGTTATCTTACCGAAACCCTTAACAAATCACTGGAGATAAATTAAAAAACAATTCATAAAGTAAATCTTTAAACAGCAAAAAAAAGCAACATAACCTGTTTACATTGCCAAAGTTATCTATAAAATGACTTCTTTAATTTTGAATTAATTTGCTCCCATTACCTATTCAGGCAACTCCCCAGCATTACGAACATTTTCTAAAACTAAGCCAGCCGTAGTGCGTTTAATTAAACCTGTTAAAACATTACCAGGACCAATTTCTACAACTCGCTCAATCCCATTTTCTGGTAATTGCAGAGAAATTTCTCGCCACCTGACTGAACCTGTCATTTGTTGGGAGAGGCGCTGTTTTATTATATCAGCATCCACAGCGGGAACCGGTTCGACATTAGACAAAATTGGGACAACGGCTGACTGAAAAATTACTGAGTCGAGAATTTCTTGGAATTCTGTGGAAGCAGCTTTCATTAAATGTGAATGAAATGCACCTGAAACTTTTAAGGGAATGGCACGTTTGGCTTTGACTTGCGACATAACAGCTTGGACACCATCTGGAGTCCCAGAAATGACGACTTGAGCCGGACTGTTATCATTTGCTAAAACTACATCTGGTGTATCGTTAATGACTTTTTCTAATTGTTCTCGGTCAAAGTTCATTAGTGCTGCCATCATGCCACCGGCGGAACTATCCATAATTTCTGCTCGACGTTTCACTAAGTGCAAACCAGTAGACCAATCAAAAACACAAGCAACATAAAGAGCTATGTATTCTCCCAAACTATGACCAGCAACAACATCCGGTTTTTGTCCCTTTTCTCTTAATAAATCAGCGAGAATACTTTCTATTACGTAAAGAATAGGTTGGGTATAAAGTGTGCGTGATAGTTTTGCTTCGTCATTTTTACAAATATCTATAACAGACCAGCCCAAAATTTCCTCAGCTTGGGCAAATTTTTCTTGAGCAGATGGTATTTCTAGTAGATCCATTCCCATACCCAAGGTTTGCGAACCTTGTCCGGGAAACACCCATGCAGTTTTAGTCATTGATAAACGGTAATTGGTAATTGGTAATTGGTAATTGCTGAGTACCGAGTACCGAGTGGTTGATTCTCGTTCCTACTCATTACTCGTTACTCATCACTCTGTACTGACCTGCCCCCTGCCTCTTCCTAATCCCTATCTTCCCCATTGAAAAATTGCAGCACCCCAGCTTAGACCTGCTCCAAAGCCTGAGGTAGCAATGATATCATTGGGTTTAATTTTTCCTTCTCGCACTGCTTCATCTAATGCTAGGGGAATAGAAGCTGCTGAGGTGTTGCCATAGTTGGCGACGTTACTTATTAATTTATGTGCTGGAATATTTAAACGTTCAGCTACGGCATTAATAATCCGCTGATTTGCTTGATGTAATACGAGCCAATCTATATGATCAACGGTGAGATTAGCTGCAAATAAGGCTTTGTCTATAACTTCTGGCACTTTTTGGACTGCAAAGCGGTAAACTTCTTTGCCGTTCATGCTGATGGGTTGGTAAGTTCCTTTGGTGACATTGATACCTGGACTCAATTCTTGAGTAGAACCTTCATAAGCAAGGTTGAGGTAATGATTTTGAGTGCCATCACTTTTCAAAGAAAATCCTAATAAGCGATCGCTCTTATTAGCTTGCAACACTACTGCCCCTGCACCATCACCGAACAATATACAAGTGCGTCGGTCTTGCCAATCTACCCAACGAGAGAGGATATCGCCCCCAATCAGGAGTACATTCTGATAGACACCTGTTCTGATATATTGGGCTGCTGTGACTAGTCCAAATACAAAGCCGGAACAAGCTGCTGTTAAATCAAAAGCAACTGCTTTAATTGCACCTAATTCAGCTTGAATTCGGCAAGCACTACCAAATAAATCATCAGGGGTAGAGGTTGCCAGTAAAATTAAATCAATATCCTCTGCTTTAATCCCTGCGGCTGCAATAGCCTGCCTACCAGCAGTGGTAGCAAGTACACTTAATGACTCTGGTGGCAAAGCTAACCGCCGTTGACTAATTCCTGTTCTTGTAGTAATCCACTCATCTGATGTTTCTACCAGTTGAGTTAGTAATTTATTATCTAAGGTAGTTGCTGGTACTGCCGAGCCACTGCCTGTAATTGCTATACCGTTAAACATTGGCACTCCTAATCTCCCCAGCTATCAGTATTTTTGTCAATTGTCAGTTGTCATAAATCAGTTGTAGTTTTTACCAGCATAAATGACAAATGACTAATGACAAATAACTCTTCAGCTAATCGCTTTCACTCTGTAGGATTTGATATTGGGACTGAAGTCTTTGCAGTACCTGATTATCTACAGCTTCTTTAGCCATGCGAATAGCACTAAAAATTGAAGGCGCTTGAGAACTACCGTGACCGATAAAACAAATTCCGTCTACGCCTAAAAGTAAAGCACCACCATGTTCAGCGTGATCCATGCGCTGTTTAACACGCTTGAGGTTGGGTTTTAAAATTGCCGTCCCAATTTGACCGTGTAGTCCTTGGGGTAATTCTTCGCGCAGAATTTGTAGAATTACTCCTCCCACTGCTTCGGCAAATTTTAATACTACATTACCGACAAAGCCATCGCAGACAATTACATCAAACTCACCGGATAAAATATCACGCCCTTCAGCATTACCAGTAAAATTAATTTGGGTATTTTCCTTTAACATTTGGTGGGCGCGGAG
Organism: Anabaena sp. WFMT; assembly: GCF_051781005.1. Taxonomy (NCBI): domain Bacteria; kingdom Bacillati; phylum Cyanobacteriota; class Cyanophyceae; order Nostocales; family Nostocaceae; genus Anabaena; species Anabaena sp. WFMT. The sequence continues at coordinate 45,557 of NZ_JBPWOA010000031.1, forward strand.
AACGACTTCATTGCCCTTGGTGTCTTCTTCGCCGATATTCAATAAACCTATTTTGGGTTCTTCTGTCCCCAAAACATACTGACTATAAATCGACCCCATCACCGCAAACTGCTCTAAAAATTTAGGACGACAGTCTACATTAGCGCCGACATCAAGTATCAATACTGGCTTACCTGCTTTGATTGTCGGAAATACTGTGCCAATAGCTGGACGGTCAATTCCTGGCAGTCTTCCTAAGCGGAGCAAAGCTGATGCCATTGCTGCCCCAGAGTGACCGGCAGAGAATACAGCATCTGCTTGCTGTTTTTTGACTAAATCCATTGCTACATTGATGGAAGCCTTGCGTTTGCGTCTAACTGCATTTAAAGGTTCCTCATCCATAGCGATCGCTTCCTCAGCAGAAACAATCTCTAAATCCACCATATTTGTTTTTGGCGGCATAGCAGCTTCAATTTGTTGGGGATCACCTACCAACAAGATTTTCACACCCAATTCTTCCCGCGCCCGCAGTGCGCCAGCGACGATTTCGTTGGGTGCGTGATCCCCTCCCATAGCGTCAATTGCGATCCTTACACCAGTCGATCCCATTGCTCCTAGCTCAAAGAAACCTTACAAATTTTATCAGATTGCAATACTTAAAAATTCAAAATTCCCAAAAAAGGCATAGGGAACTATATTTTTCTGCAACTAAGCGAAGTATATAAACATCCATCTATGAAAACTCGTTTTATTAATAGGCATAAAGCAGTTAATTAAATTAGGGGATTTTGCACAACTATTCAGTAATCTGACTACTGTATGGCATCAATTATTACAAACGCTTATTTCTTCACCACATTTTTTTCATGAAGATAGACATTATTTCTGGTTTTAAAAAGATTAGGTATAACGTCTCCACAGGAGTTACAGAGCAAACATTAATTTTTGGTAGGCTGTACCCTGGAAAACTCGTCGATTTATCTAAATAGTAATAAAAAATGGTTACTTCCAAAAGCCTATCAAATTCTTGGAGTTTGTGCTTCTAACCAAGTGACCAAATCGGATATTTCTGAAAAATCTAAAAACTTTTCTCACAATACTTATAACTGTGCGGTAGCTAATAACCGTAGCTGTTCAATTATTGGTAAATCTATGATATCAAAAGGGCGATTTTCATAAATAAATATAAGTGAGCGATGCGAACAGTCATGCGATCGCACTTTTATCTAGTTCCCAAGGACAAACCGTAGGGACGGGGAAACCCCGCCCTGTTTTGGTGAAATTAAACTAACTCAACACCCAACTAACCAAAGTTCTCACACCAAAACCGGTTGCACCTGCACCGTTGTAGCCATTTTCCTTATCTGCCCACACTGGCCCAGCAATATCTAAATGCGCCCAAGGGGTATCCTTAACAAACTGTTTGAGAAATAAAGCCGCAGTAATAGAACCACCATAACGGGGGCCTGTGTTTTTCATATCGGCAATACCAGATTTCAACCCGTCAAAATATTTGTCTTCCATTGGCATCCGCCAAATTTTTTCACCGCCAGCTTCAGAGGCTGTTTGCAGTTGGGAAGCTACAGCGTCATCAGGTGTAAATAAACCGGCGATATCGTCACCCAACGCAACTACACAAGCACCGGTGAGAGTGGCTAAATCAACGATCGCATCTACTCCCAATTTATCAGCATAAACCAAGGCATCAGCGAGGGTTAAACGCCCTTCTGCATCGGTGTTGTTGACTTCGATTGTTTTGCCGTTAGAAGCAGTTAAGATGTCTCCTGGGCGCATAGCGCGACCGCTAATCATGTTTTCCGTAACGGCAGAAATAAAGTGAACTTCCACATCTGGTTTTAACTGACCAATGGCTTTAGCTGCACCAAGAGTAGCTGCTGCACCACCCATATCCATTTTCATGGTTTCGATGCCGCTACCTGCACCTTTAATGTTAAGTCCGCCAGAATCAAAGGTTACACCTTTACCGATAATTGCTAATTTGCGTTTTGGTGTTCCCGCTGGTTTGTAGGTGAGGTGAATAAATTTTGGTGGTAAATCAGAAGCTTGGGCGACTCCTAAAAATGCACCCATACCTAGTTTTTCACATTCTTCTTTTTCCAGGATTTGGATTTCTAAACCGTAATCTTTAGCGATCGCGATCGCAGTTTCTGCCATAGTAATTGGTGTCACCGCATTAGCTGGGGCTGCTACTAACTGTCTAGCCAAAATTACCCCAGAAACAATTTGATCTGCACGGGTAATAGCTGCTTCTTGTCCCCCTAATCCCAGTAAATCAATAGTTTCGATTTGGGGAGTTTTATCTTCCGGCTCTGATTTAAAGCGCGTATCTTGGTAAAGTGCTAGTTGCGTACCTTCAGCAATTGCTTGAGCCGTAGCAGCTGCATCATTATTCCACACAGGTAAACTCATCCCCAGAGTTTTGGTTTTTTGCTTTTTAGCAGTTCGCGCCACTGTAGCTGCAACACGGCGTAAAGTTTCTAGTTTCAGCGCCTCTGGTTTACCTAAACCGACTAAAATCACCTTCCGCACTGGATGACCAGCACCAGCCCGCATCACAATGGTGCTATTGAGTTTACCAGTAAATTCTTCTTCAGCAATGAGTTCTTTTAAAATTCCGCCGCATTTCTCATCTAGAGTCGCCAAATCACCTGTTAACTCTACTGCATCTTCAAATAAAGCGATCGCTAAAGTATCACCTGTCCAATCTAATAAAGCTGTATTTGTAGGTTGAATCGTCATTTTTGTAATGTTCTGTAAACTTTCCTTACTTGTACCAGTATTGCTCAAAATTTCCAGGGTGTGGGGACTCCTGTTAAGATAATCTCTATTAGGGATTGAAACTAACCGATCCTCACTATTGGCAAAATCTCTATTGGAGATTGAAAACATAATGTTGAACATCACAAACGCCAAGTTGAGCTTTTCCAGCAATAATTCTCTTGGTGAAAATGAAGCGATGAGAGAAATTGCTTACAGTATGGACTTATTGATTCCTGGATTATACTTATGGCTACCAGGAATACATATTCGCATCGGTGGTGCTATTCCTGATGATCAACCTTATAGATATCCAGGTAAGATTCACAGTAATGCAGGAATATCTTTAGTATTACCTGGGTATAAAATATTTACAACTTTTTTGCACCATGACCGAAATCACAGCCAACTATGATGAAACATGAAAAGAAGCAATAGGAGACTATTTTGAGTCATTTATAACTTTCTTTTATCCAGAACTTCATCAACAAATTGATTGGACGAAAAAACCCATTTCTCTAGATAAAGAATTAGAACAGATTACCGCATCTGCGGAAACAGAAAATCGCCACGCTGATAAATTATTCCAAGTGTGGTTATTAGATAATCAAGAACTTTGGATCTTAATTCATGTAGAAGTACAAAGTCAAAATAATTCGTAATTGATAATTCGTAATTCGTAATTGCAATCAGTGGAGGCTTGAACCTACCACTGATCGTAGACCACTAAATCTTGGATTTAGTGGGGGCTTGTACCCTCTTTAATTACGAATTACGAATTACGAATTAGTAATTATTTGGTCAACTGCTTTTTAACTTTTCTATTGTGAAACTCCTAGATTATCAGTGGGAAGACCTGGAGCAAAATAATAATGTTTTTGCTATAGTAGTAATGGCACATTTAAAGACCAAAGCCACTACGAGCAATTTATCAGCCAGAGAGCAGTGGAAATGGAATTTAGCCCGGTTACTTTATGAAAGAGGCTATAACCGTAAAGAAATTGCTGATTTGTATAAAGTCATTGATTTAATGATGGCTTTATCTGAAGAACTACAATCAAGTTTTGAAGAAAGATTAGCTAATTATCAGGAGGAACGAAAAATGCCCTTATTAACTAATATTGAAAGACGAGCAATAGAAAGAACTCGAAAACAAGATATTATCAAACTTTTGCAAGTCCGGTTTGGTAATATTCCGGAAAATCTAGTTGAAAAAATTAATCAAGTTGATGATATATCTTTGTCAGAGCAACTCCTTGTATCAACAATTAGCGTTAATTCTTTGGAAGAGTTTCAACAGCTAATTAACTCTAATTTGCCAGAATCAGAATAAAACTTTTTAGTTGGTTTGGGGAAAAGTTAGGGATTTTATCTTCCCCTTTATCCCTTAACCAACTAGCGTTGAGCCGACTCAATATCTTAAATTTTAGTAACATGACTGTGTTTTACAGTTTCTACAAATTCATTATCTTTAAGAATTTCATACAGATTGACATTTTCCTCTAACAAACAGGCGTGTCCACTATCAGGGAGCATCACTTTCTTGGGATTGGATAAAATATTATCTAACCGTTCTACCTCACTCACAGAAGGTAACAAGCGATCGCTCCCTCCAGCAATAAGTAAAACCTGTTGCTTCAGTTTTTGCAATCTTTCCTCTTCCACTTGAAACTCCCGCAATAACGACAAACGCCAATTTACCGTTTCTGCGGGGAGAGAACGCATAGTTCTGAGTAGTTCATGGCGATCGCTACTAGACATACGGGATAACGATGCTAGAAATGGTAATAATCCCAATGCACCAACATCATAAAACCATGATGGAACGAAGTCAGTTAGTTGCGATAATGAGTTCAGCCAAGGACGCAGTTGAAACGCTGAAGCTGGATTAATTAAAATAATGCGTTTAAATAAATGTGGTGATTGGATAGCGACTTTCATGGCCAAACAACCGCCAAAAGACTCCCCACATAAGTAAACTGGACGGTGGCAGCTTTTTTCCAATTCCGCGTGAATCAAGTCTAAAACGTTCTTCGTTAGCACCTCCCACGTGGTGAGGTCTTGTCTGGGGATCGCCAAACAACGGACATCAAAGCCAATTTCTAAACCGGCAGTTTGCGATCGCAACAGTTGACCACTTCCATCCATTCCTGGTAAATAGACAAACAGCGGGTATTCTGGTTGTATGCGTTTGGGAGTCAGGAAACAAGGTTTAAGTTCAACGTCTGCCATTTTACCAAGGTGTATATCTTTATTTATTGACCTTGTTTAACTCTACACTTTCACTTGCGCTGATGGGGAGATGGGGAGATGAGGAGGAAAAAAAGTTTAGATTGGACATGAACAAATACAATCCAAAATCCTTTCATTCAATAATTTCTGCCTTTTGCCTCCAGCATAGCCACCTCAAATCACAAAAATCAACTTTTCTAGACAAAAAATAGCCAACTCTGAAACCCTGATTACAGAATTAAGTAAAGTTTCAATGAATTATATAGAAATAAGTGAAAGCACTTCATCGACCCTTCACAAATTCACTCAAGATAGATAATTGGTAATTGGAAATAGCTGACCGTAGCTTTAGCCATTCATCCTTAAAACCTGAAGGGTATAATACACTTAATATCCTGATGAAAAAATTACCAATAATTACCTTTTTTAGGGAAAGATCCCTACTAGAAAAACAGCCAAATTACGCTAAATTAGCCCGCCATACCAAATGAGAAAATTCCTGCCAAAATACACTGTAATCGTGAAGCATAAGCATTGAAAATAATGCTAAAAAGTCATGAAAAATATCTAATCCTCTAGTTAGACTTATAGCTAATTAATATCTTTTTTCTGAAAAAATATTAGTTTTTCTTGATGTAATTTTTACATTTCTTTACCATAGCCTAGTCTGTCTATGGCTAACGCCACGCTGCACTATAAGTTAGAAATGTCTAAATAACAGAGGTAGCTATATTTTTTGAATTGAGGTTAGTGTATTTTCTATAACATCTATTTGTAACAATTAATGGAACCAACAGCTTTCACCATGATTATTAGCAACTACTATCCTCAAATTTGCGATAAATTAGCCGATTTTCTAGATACTACAAAAAAATTCTGGAGTCGAGAAATTTGCTAATATTAAATTGCTGCTGGCAAAAATAGTGGCAATGTTATATAATTGCTTGGTTTTGCGGGATTAACTAAGAAAACTGTATGAAGAAGTAATTCAGAATGCAGAAGTGCCACTCCTGGAACTCATGAATTTTTTCTTGTTAATAATTTGTTTTTTTAATTTACATGAATCTAGTGAATAAAACAAAAAATACCTTTGTACTGACAACACCTTTATACTATGTAAACGATGTTCCTCATATTGGCAGTGCTTATACAACAATAGCTGCGGATGTAGTAGCCAGGTTTCAACGCTTGTTGGGACATCAAGTACTGCTAATTACGGGTACAGATGAACATGGGCAAAAAATTCAGCGTTCAGCTGAAACTTTAGGAAAAGCACCACAGGAATTTTGTGATCAAATAGTACCCAGTTTCCTCAACTTGTGGCAGGTTCTGAATATTCAATATGATCGCTTTAGTCGCACTACTGCTGCGAATCATCAAGCAATTGTCAAAGAATTCTTTCAGCGAGTTTGGGAAAATGGCGATATTTACCAAGGACAACAAAAAGGTTGGTACTGCGTATCCTGTGAAGAATTTAAAGAAGAACGAGAACTGCTAGATGGCAAACGTTGCCCCATACATACTACCAAGGCAGTAGAGTGGCGAGACGAGCAGAACTACTTTTTCCGTTTATCCAAGTATCAAACCAAGCTGGAGGAATTTTATCAGTCTAGACCAGATTTTATCCAGCCAGCAAGTCGGCGGAATGAAGTTCTTAGCTTTGTTAGTCAAGGTTTGCAAGACTTTTCGATTTCGCGGGTGAACTTAGATTGGGGTTTTCCCGTACCCGTGGATTCTAAACATACTCTTTATGTCTGGTTTGACGCGCTACTTGGTTATGTCACCGCATTGTTAGAACCCGATGCAGAACCAACTTTAGCCAATGCTTTAAAAACATGGTGGCCAATTAATCTCCACCTGATAGGTAAAGATATATTGCGCTTTCATGCAGTTTACTGGCCAGCAATGCTGATGTCAGCTAATTTACCCTTACCAGAGCGAGTATTTGGCCATGGATTTTTGACTAAAGATGGTCAAAAAATGGGGAAAACTCTGGGCAATACCCTTGATCCTATCGCATTAGTCCAAAGTTATGGTAGTGATGCCGTTCGTTATTACTTCCTTAAGGAAATCGAATTTGGCAAGGATGGAGATTTTAATGAAATTAGGTTCATTAATGTTCTGAATGCAGATTTGGCAAATGATTTAGGTAATTTGTTAAATCGCACCTTGAACATGGTGAAAAAATACTGCGCTGGTAAAGTACCTTCAATTGCTCCAGAAGTTATTCCGGCTGAGAATCCTTTAAAAGCGATTGGTTTACGTCTAGGGGAGCAGGTGAAACAAGCCTATGAGACACCAGCTTTCAGTGAAGCTTGTCTAGCTGTTCTTTCACTGGTACAAGCCAGCAACAAGTTTATTGATGAACAAGCTCCTTGGTCATTATATAAGCAAGGAAAACAGGAAGAAGTGGAAGCAGTGCTGTACACGGTTCTCGAATCTGTGAGACTAGCAGCTTATCTCCTATCTCCAATTATTCCTAATATCAGCAGTGATATTTACCAGCAACTAGGATGGGGCATAAACTTTAACGATCAACCAGAAAGTTCAATTGCTGCTCCTTTTTCTACCCATGCTCAATGGGGTCTACTTTCAGATAAACAACAGTTGGGTACACCCCAACCAATTTTTAAACGTATAGAACCACTAAAAAACGATTAGTACTTGCAATTTTTGATTGACTTTAAAGACTGAATAGGGGCTTAACTTAATTTAGCCCCGGAAAATTATCATCAGCCAATCTAAGAAGTATGTAAAAGTTATACCAAGAAAGAAAAAAATGGCGACAGATGGGATGTACATAACCTAGATGCACAAAGCGATTCCCAATCCCTTCGGGTGGCACGCCTAACGGTGTTAGCGTATCTCCACGAAGTGTCACAGCAGCACCCCTACAGCCAAGCAAGCTACATGGGGGAAACTCCCAAGATCGCGCTGCTTCACCAAAATCCAAAATGGTATTAGTGATTTCTATCAAAAATAACAGGGATAAAAACTGAGGTATGAGAACAATGTTGAATAATTTGGAAAACGACTCAATATTTACACCAGAACAAGTTTTAGAAAATCGTGGTCGTGTCGCCATATTTATAGATGGCTCAAATTTATTTTATGCGGCTTTACAATTAGGAATTGAAATTGATTACACTAAGCTTTTATGTCGGTTAACTGGTGGATCAAGGCTGTTACGGGCTTTTTTCTATACTGGTGTAGACCGGACAAATGAGAAACAACAGGGGTTTCTGCTCTGGATGCGTCGCAATGGTTACCGAGTCATTGCTAAGGATTTGGTACAACTGCCAGATGGCTCAAAAAAAGCTAACCTGGACGTAGAAATAGCTGTTGATATGATGGCGCTTGTTGATTCCTATGATACCGCAGTTTTAGTTAGCGGTGACGGCGATTTGGCTTATGCTGTAAATTCGGTCAGCTATCGGGGTGTCCGGGTAGAGGTGGTGAGTTTGCGGTCGATGACTAGTGATAGCTTAATTAATGTGAGCGATCGCTATATTGATTTAGAAGCCATCAAAGAAGATATCCAAAAAACACCCCGTCAAAGCTATCCATATCGACCTTTATCTAGTATGGGTTTTTTGGATGAGCATCGAGATAGTGAAGGACATCTAGAAATTCCTGAATAATGCAACATCAAAAAGGCAGGACGAATGGAAGCAGAAATTCAAAACTTCAGGGGGGAAGTAAAACCAACTCCCCCCACTTCTATTCATGGTCATGGGAAAAATTATGGGAAAATTTTAAATTGCCACAAAATTGGTCTTACCTGCCTTTGACCTTATTTTTGGTCATTGGTTTATTTTCCTGTGGGACTCCATCTCCTACTAAACCAGATACAGGAGATGCATCTAACCAAGATAGAGATAGTAAGTTGACTTTCTTTGGTGTAGCATTAGAACAATTTGATGAAGTAGGCAGACCTATCTGGAAAGTTAAAGCTATTAGAGCAAAATATACCAAAGAAAAGGAAATTGGTGAGGCTGAAAATCCTGATGGCGAACTTTACCAAGATGGCAAAGTAGTTTACACAATTAAAGCAGAAAAAGCCGACATTCAGCAAGATGGTAAACAACTGTTGCTCAGAGGTAAAATTCTAGCTACAGATCCTGTCAATGGTGTAGTCTTGCAAGGTAATGAATTAGAATGGCGACCCCAAGAAGATTTATTGATTGTTCGTAATCAGTTAAATGGTAATCATAAACAATTAAAAGCTACAGCCCAGGAAGCAAGAGTAAAAACTCGTGAACAACGGGTAGAATTTTCTGGGAAAGTAGTTGCAACTTCTAATGATCCACAATTGCAAATGCGAACAGAGCATTTAATTTGGCAAGTCAAAGAAGAGAAATTAATTGGTGATCGCCCTATTCAAATTGACCGTTATAAAGATAATAAAATAACTGATCGTGGTCAGGGAAATGCAGCAGAAATTAATTTAAAAACAAAAGTTGCTACTATTCAACCAAAAGCCCAATTAGAGTTACTAGACCCATCTATGCAGATAACTAGTAACTCTATGACCTGGAACATTAACCAAGAGATTGTGAAAACAAATTCCCCTGTGCGTGTTTTTCACAAGACTGAAAATGTAACTGTCACTGGAAATCAAGGGGAGATGAAAATCTCACAAAAAACAGTTTATTTAACAGGCAATGTCAATGCAGTAGGGCAACGTCGTCAGTCTTTAAAATCAAATAAACTTACTTGGTATTTAGACAGAAAACTACTAGAAGCCCAGGGAAATATAGTTTATCGTCAAGTTGACCCCCAATTAAATTTCACGGGTGAAACAGCCATTGGGAATCTGCAAACAGAAAATATTGTTGTTAAAGGTGGCAATTCTAAAGGGCGAGTGCTAACAGAAATTATTCCCCAAGATGGTAGTTAGCGCTGGCTGAAAAATTCATGAAAAGGCAAGAGAAAGATTTACTAAGTAGTAAGTAGTTACACTTATTCCTAACTAATAAGTATCCTGTAAATCCTGATTCATACATGAACAACATGACCCAAAACATAGACCATGAGAGCTTATTTAAAGAGAAGCATTTGATGGGTTTTGCTGTTGCTCTACCCATCTGACAAAATAAAGTCTCCTATTGCCCCTATTTCCTACTAACTTTGTGTTTGGGGAACTTGATTGACCTGATTCATTTCTGCTATCATCTTCTCTTTATTACGTCTGCGGATTTTGGCGTACATTTGAATACTCACAGCCATGAAAATCACTAAACCAAAAATCAGCCAAGCAGTGATATCTGTGGGTAGGTTATTCTTGAATATAGCCAACATGACAATCACAACTAGTAATAGTGTAGGTGCTTCATTTAAAGCCCGCAATTGTTGTCCACTCCACTTACATTCATCTGCGGCTAATTGTTTCATTAACCTACCACAGTAGTGATGATAGACAAGTAAAATACCCACAAACCCTAATTTGAAATGTAACCAAGTTTCTTTTAATAAATCTGGGTTGGTGGATAGGATACCAATAGCCATTGCTACCGTTACTATCATTCCTGGGACGGTGATAATGTGGTAGAGACGCTTTTCCATAATTTGATACTGGTTTTTCAGTATCGTCTTTGCGGGTTCTGGTTCTTGGTTCGCTTCAACGTGGTAGATAAAAAGACGCACTAGGTAGAATAAGCCAGCAAACCAAACAACAAACCCAATAATGTGAAATGCTTTAAACCAGGAATAAGCCATGAATTGTAACCTGCCTTAATCAATTTACAAATGATTGCATTTACTCTCATTATCAGGTTACGGCAATTCTTGACAAGGATGCAGATTAGGTTAAGAACTGTAAATACTTTGTCATAATGGCAATAATTACTTTGTCATTCTGAACGAAGTGAAGAATCTTCGAGATGCTTCGTACCTCAGCATGACAGTCATCACTTACGTAAAGCGAGATGACAATCATCGGGAGCATCTCAAGTTTGTTAGAACAGATGAACTAGCAGGTAGGGGTAAAAATCAGCGAAAATAAAGGAAGAAATCAATCCCCCACTCAATCATGGAACCAGCTAATCAGAAAAAACTCCAGGAGCATCTCAAAGCCATAGCAGGAATTCTATATCAAGAAGCAAAAACTGAAGAATTAGAGAGTTTAGCAGGAATTGAAAAAACAATTAGAGCGCAGACTTTAGAATATATTACGCCAGAATTAGGGGTTTTTTTCTCAAAGAAGCAACAGGAACTTCATCGGGAAGAGTAAGAATAATAAAAAGCATTCTTGGAGAATTGCCAGTCAGTGAAAAACAAGCACGAAAGTTAAAACTAGAAAACAATCAAAAAATAAGTCCTTATTTAGAGCAATGTTGCTTGAGAGCAAGTGCAAATGTATCCTATGAAAATGCAGCACAAGATATTTATAAATATACTGGGATGTCGATTTCTGCTAGTACACAACAAAGAATCGTTCAGCGTTATGAGTTTCCCGAAATAGGAGACGAAAAAGAAATAGAAGAAATTAGCGTGGACGGTGGAAAGGTAAGGCTTAGGACTGAACAAAAAGGAGAATCATGCCTCTGGAAAGACTATAAAGCTATTTGCATTAACCAAGGAATAAAAGTAGCTAGATTGGGTGAAAATGAATCTTTAATCGATTGGGTAAATCAACAACATTTGGCAGATCCATTAACCTGTTTAGGTGATGGACATCCGGGAATTTGGAAGATAATTCGACAATTTAATTGTCCAGGGGAAAGACGGGAGATTTTAGATTGGTTTCATCTTGTTGAAAATCTACATAAAGTAGGTGGTTCTCTCAAGCGACTCAAAGCTGCGGAAACTTTTCTTTGGCTAGGAAAAGTTGATGAAACTCTCGCTCTCATATCTCCACTTCAATCTAAAAAAGCTCAAAATTTCTGTCAGTATTTGGAAACTCATCGCCATCGAATTGTCAATTATGATTATTATCAAACCGAGGGTATTTGTTCTATTGGTTCTGGTGCCGTCGAGTCTACTATCAAACAGATAGATCGCCGATTAAAAATCTCTGGCGCACAATGGAATGAATCGAATGTCTCTCAAGTCCTCAAGCATCGCTGTGCTTATCTCAACGCCAAGCTTTAGAGCCTGTTTAGTTCTTTTGTTCTAACAAAGTTGATATGCTCCCCAATCATCTCTTTGTCATAATGGCAATAACTACTTTGTCATTCTGAACTGAGTGAAGAATCTTCGAGATGCTTCGTACCTCAGCATGACAGTCATCACTTACGTAAAGCGAGATGACAATCATCTCTTTATCATGATAGCAATAATCACTTTGTCATTCTGAATGGAGTGAAGAATCTTCGAGATGCTGAGGTACGAAGCATGACAATTACCGCTTACGTAAAGCGAGATGACAATCATCTCTTTGTCATAATGGCAATAACTACTTTGTCATTCTGAACTGAGTGAAGAATCTTCGAGATGCTTCGTACCTCAGCATGACAAATCTATTGTACAGGAATTTACTCTGCATACCATTCAATACTCAAGTCTTGCCAATTAGGATTTATAGATTCAATTAGTAATATTTTTTTAGCTCTTAACCATCCTTTTATCTGCTTCTCACGTTCGATAGCTACTTTAATATCTGAAGTTTCTTCATAGTATACGAGCTTAGTGATATTATATTTTTGCGTAAACCCTGGTAGAAGTTTTTGTTTGTGTTCATATATTCTGCGTTGTAAATCATTAGTCACACCTGTGTATAATGTTTTTGATTTATTGCTCATTATGTAGACATAATATTGATTCATATTCTTGAAAATACTAGGTTTATTTATTCAGATTTTTAAATTGGTTACAAGGTATGGTGTGCAAAAAATTCTTTATTAGAGACGTTTCATGAAACGTCTCTAAGTTGTTGGTTCTAGTATCTCATGAATTTGACTAATGATGAAAAATGGAGATTCTTCCCTCCGGTCAGAATGACATATCACATTCATGTTCTAGTTTTTCAACATCTTCTGAAATGAAAAATTGAGATTCTTCCCTCCGGTCAGAATGACACATCATATTCATGTTCTCAACTATTTAATTTGACTCTGAACGACGCACAAAGGGCAAGAGGTCTTGTAAAATCGTTTCGTGATAATGTTCTTGGGGATAATGTCCCACGTTATTGAGTTTGATGATTTCGGCATCTGGTACAGATTTGACAAAGCTTTCAGCTATATCTACAGATAGCCAAGGATCAATCATTCCCCATTGAACTAGAATTGGTTTCTGCCATTGTTTAAAACCAGTTTCTATTTCTGTCATGGCTTGGTCTAGTTGCAAATTTCTAATTGTGGAAAGCAGTCCCCGACCAGATGAAGAACTCTTTAAATACGGTTTGCGATAAATATCTAAATCGTTATCTTCAATACGGTAACGACTACCAGCTTCTAAAGTTCTATCAACTAAAAGAGGATCTTGTGTCATGACTTCACCTGCTAGAGGTAAACCCATTTGTTTAATTTTCCAAGGTAATTTGGCAGATGTGGAAATGGGTGTGTTTAAAATTGCAATGTTGGCTATTTTTTCAGAATTACGCAAGGCATATTGTAACCCAACGGAACCTAAATAGCCTTGCACAACTAGGGAAAATCTTTCTAATTCTAAAGCTTGAATAAATGCTGCTAATGCTGTGATGAATGCGTCGGGAGTGTAAGCGAAATCGCGTTTTTCAGGTTTACCAGAAAAGCCGTAACCTATCCAATCGGGTGCGATCGCTCTTGTTCCTTGTGCTGCCAATGCTGGTAGAATGTTTCTCCAGCTATAACTTTGGGCAACTATGCCATGTAGCAATACCACTGGCAATAAATCACTTCTACCAATCGGTTCAGCTTCCCGATAATACCACTCTAACGAATCTACTGTTATCTTATGTTCTTGTATTGACACTCTATTTTCCTATCCTGAGAATGCAACAGCACCGCACAGATGCTTTAATACTGAATTCTCTTTTATCATCCTACAAATAGGTAATAGGATTTCTAGAAAAGAATCTCACATATTAAGAGGTTAAGCTGTTGACTTCCATCTTAAAACCTGGTATACTCTGTTTTGATAAGGAAGAATTACGATAAAATATTTTTCAAAGAAACGTTAAACCGCCAACAAAGCGGTTTTTGAGTATTTGCGATTATTGTAACTATTGATTTGAGTAGGTTTTTGATTAAGAATTCTTAGGAATAATCATTTCCTGAATTGCTGAAGCTGTTGCAGGTGCGAGTAAAACGCCGTTGCGATAATGACCAGTAGCCAATAAGACATTATTAAAACCAGGGAGTTTATCGATAACAGGTGCTGGACGATTTTCGGGACGGGGACGTAAACCGGACCAAGTGCGGACAACTTTTGCTGAAGCTAAATCTGGACAAAATGCGATCGCTTGTTGTTTTAAAGATTCTAGTAATTCTTGCTTTGCAGATATCTCATCAGTATCATTGGGAAATTCTACCGTTGCACCTACCCAATAATCACCATTACCCATAGGCACAAGATGGATATCATTCCCAGTAATCACTGGTTGAAATTCAGAATTTCCTAAAAATCGTCCTAAACTTAGGTATAAAGCTTGCCCCAAAACCGGACGGATATGCACCTTTTGATTTAATTGTGCAGTTAGTGATGTTGAACCCAAACCAGCAGAGACTATAAACCAATCTGCGGTAACAGTACCCTCTGAAGTTTCCATAGATTTCAGATGCTCGTTAATTGTCGGTGATGTCTGTACTAATAGAGAAGATGGAACTTGGTTATTTTTGACAGCTACACCAAATTTAAATTTAACGCCATTACGTTGAGCCGCATCTACCAAAGCTAAGGTTAAAGCTGTAGGATTGAGTTGACGGTCTTGGGGAGAGTAGACCGCACCAATAATAGTGGGATGATTAATTTGTGGACAGAATTTTTGCAGTTTTTCTTTGTCCCAAACAGCTAACTGCCAACCTTGAGATTGGCGAACTTCCCGTAATCGTTCCCATTCTGACATCACTTCAACCCCACTTTCCAAAGGGCGTTCTGCGTCTTCTGACAACAGCATCACGATTCCCTGACGGTTACAAGGAATTTTGCGCCCCGTAATCCCTTCTAGTTCAGGAATCAAAGTTTCATAACGTTTAATGCTTTCTTGGCGCATTTGCCAAGCTTTGCCCTTGATTTTGTGGCTAATGACACCCATTAAAACACCGAGAGCCGCACCTGTTGAAGCTTGTGCTGGTTGATTTTGGTCGAAAACAGTGATATTTAGACCTTTAATTTGACTGAGTTGATAGGCGATAGTCGCCCCAACTACGCCACATCCAATAATTACTATATTCATGACGTTTTTTATGAAGTGCGGGGGTGAAGAATAAAGATTTACCCTCTTTACCCTATCACCCCATTACCCTAGCGTTTTGTGACTCAGGACTCATAGTAGGAAGCAAAGGATTGGTAATGGGTAATGGGTAACAGGGAACAGAAGAAAGATAAATTTCCCCTTCTGTCAACTGTCACCGTTCGGCTGACGCTCACGGCGGAAGCCTGTCACCCGTCACCCGTCAACTGTTAACTTCTTCTGGAATCAGTTGTAGGAACTTGTCAATATCGACAAAAGCATCTTTGTAGCTACTCAAGGCCAAACTAGTGTTACCGACCTTAGCAGCTTGGTCGATTTTTACCAAGTGGCTTAAAAAATCCTTGCTGATCTGTCTGGCTTTAGGTTGGTCTTGGGGTAACAAGTTGGGGATGACGTAAGTCATATTTAACCTAGCTTCTGTAATTGGGCCATGGATAAAATTGCCGACATCAATCCATTCCCCGCTTTTAATCAGGGTTTTGAGTTCTTCTGAGCGATCGCGCACCACCTCAATATCAGGAACATATACCTGAATTTTCGCCAGTTGATCTGGTGTGTAAGTTGGAGGTGCAGTAGCAACACTAGGACCGCCACAGCTGATCAGGAATGTAGTCACTAGTACGAGAATCAGTGATAAAATAGAGCGTTGACGCACCATAAACGGAAATTAATTTACTATTTGTTTGCGGCTTTATAGTGTCATTTTAGATCGCTACTGTTATTTATCGTTCTAGTCAACAAAGGTTTTTACAGAAAATACTCCAGCCTGACTAGAACTTGTTACCAACCCAATCAAAAGGCAGAGTTGTTAGTGCTAGGGAAGGTTTTTTTAGTATAATTACTCAAAGAAATGTGAGGAAATCATAATTCACAGTTGCTAAATTTCCAATCTTCTTGATAAGCTAAAACACCAATGAGATAAACTTCCTCAGCGTTTTTCTGTTTTCACATCCCCATAGGCCGATGCAAGATTAGGAGTATTTTGTCGTGAACGCAGCTGAACAGACAACAAACTTTGAACTCACCAGCAAGATTGCTACGGTAGTTAATTTGTTCAAATTAGAGTTTCCTGATGCCAAATCCGATCTTAAACCTTGGAAAAATGACCCAGAAACTAGGGAATTAGTAGATCCAGATTCCATAGATATCGGTTTTCACTTTCCGGGAATTAGCAAATCTTGGCGCAGTCGCAGTATTTTAATTCAAATCCGTTTTTATCAAGATCCTATCAATCAATCCAAACGTGCAATTGGTGTTGAAGCATCTGGATTTGACCATCGTGGGCAAGTTTGGCGACTGTCAACAGTAGAACAATGGAATTTTGTTGGTGAGTCTACACCTTCCCCTTTAGTTGGGGACAAGCTTAAAGAAATTTGCAGACAAATTTTAGAGATATTTAACCTAAATTCCGCCTTATAAACCTTATTAAACAAAAACTTAATCTTCTGCCTTTTCTACCTTCAACACTATCGCTAACAGTAATTTATACGTGAATAGTGAAAAATTAAATTGGCTAATTTATATTTTCAAGCAGCCATAAATAACATATAGCATTTCCTAGTTTAATGAAGTACAAAATCATCTGCGTTTAATTATTACTGCTTGTACGTCACTTGAATAGAAATTGCTATAGTAGTTACCACGTAGGCAAGAACATACAGTGATTATAAACTCACACACCAAAATAATTTCAACTTTGTTCCCTATTCCCGACTATAACTGTTAACTGATAACAGAAATATCTGTATTTTTCTGCCATAAATAAATTCTGCAAGTCAAATTGATCAGCGTGTAAACATTCCCAGGGTGTTATCTGCCATAAACATCACACTGAGGAAATATATGCGCTTTTCCCCATATAGTAAACAACGCAATTTTTCTGTTTTATTTACTGTTAAATGTGTCAGCTTTACGTTTTTTTTTGGAACTTTAATCCTTGGTGGTTTTTATACAGGTTCTTTCATGATCTCTTATGTTACATCCAGCTTAAACACTATTCACCCTACCTCAATTCCTGGTATTGAAGACCAAGAAAAATGTGAGAAAACGGGTAGAGTTTGGCAAGATGATAAATGTTGGGATTATCAACATAATCCTGCATTTTGATGACTATATAGCAAGCAGTTTTATTTGATTTTTCCAAATCACCCATGTACGGCTTATGCCACGTATACTGCAAACGGGTAAAAGCTGGACTTATGTCATACTGAGCGTAACGTAGTGCAGCGTTCGCGGAGCGTCTCGTAGAGAAGTATCTCGGAGATTCTTCACTTCGTTCAGAATGACACTTTTAACCCGTTCTTAGTATACATCTTTCAGATCCCCGACTTCTGTAAAAAATCGGGGATATTATTACCAGGAAGACATAAAATTCCAACCCTCTTTTCCCTCTGCTTCTGGATTGTTATCTTCTGGCGTATTTAAATTTGCATCTTCTCGAATTAAATCATCATAATCACCTGAATCAACCCATTTTAATAATTCTCCAGTTCGCATTACTATCCAAGAAAGTCTATATTCTGTATAGCTTAATATTTTTGTCACCTGATCTAAATTATCAAAGCTATTGGCTGCAAACTCACGAGACTGAATTAGAAAATCTTCAATGACATCATTATTTAAGTATTCATCGGGTAAACCCGCAAGTTTCATCAGTGCAGTTGTGGCTATATTAATATCTTGACACGCTAATAAACCAGCACGATCAGCAGTTAATTTAGCCATCATTACCCAATTATATAAAGCTAGTTCAATACCACTTGCAACTAAACCACCAATACCTAATGTAGTACTACTCAATAAATTTTTTAAAGCCGGCATCACAATTGCCATTTGATGATATATCATATGTTGACTCTTAATACGAGCAACTTCAGATCCTAAAACATAAACCAATTCATCTGGATTTAGCCATTCCATTGCTTCTAAATTAACACCAATTAAAGGTTTTTCCACCCCCACAACATATGTTTGAATATAACCTGTACCTCGAAAAAAATATAATTCAGGCAGGGGAGAAACATCAAGAATTTGGCAAGTTTCTGCCAATGCTTGATATAATTTAGGAAAATTACGATTTGTAACTCTAATTTCACTACCAAGACTTTGCAATCTCAGCAAGCGATCAATACTATATTCGTTAATTTTTTTGAGTATGGGGGATATCCCCGGCATTTTTTGTAAAGAACCTAAAGCTTGCCGATCAAAGGGGTGTTCATAGGTTTTTGAGTTTAAGCCAGTTAAAATTTTTCTGGTCAAGAGATATTTGCCTCATTTAGTTGTGTGGACGAGTACCAAACTCATTAAACTATCTAAAATGCGATCGCGTGACAATGACATCATTTCTTTACCATATAGCATTTCCTGCACCATCACATAGGATACCAGTGATCCAAAAAAGATTTGCGCCGTTGCGTCTGGGTCATTAATGCCTAATTCTGGGTGAGATGCAAAATACTGACTGAGCAATTTCCTTCCGCGCTGAATCACGGTTTGAGTATATAGTTTTGCTAATTCTGGAAAGCGTTGCGACAAGGAGTTGGTTTAGATGTGCTGTGGTTGAATGTTTTAGCATTACTTGCTTTTGCTATTGTTTTATTAACTATTAGTGTTAACAAGTTTCGCAGTCAGTTAAGTTAAGTAGAGGCTAACTTCCTTTTTACGAAATTTTGAGTTTCACGAGTTGACGCTAATGAAGAGTAGCGCGATGTGTGATTTTTCTCAAGTCAGAGAAGGTAGACAAGATGCCTACCCTGTAGAAAAGTTAGGGACTGGTATTTTTATTCTTGTCAGGAAACTTACATTTAACTTCTATTTCAAAATTACTTTCTGCTGAACCTTCAGTTAAAAAAGGAATACCCGCTTTACCACCAAGCTTAATACCAAATTTAACTGTGACTTCCTCAGCTTCAGGTAAATTTTTGAACGCCCCCATAGCTAATTTGGCATAACCATGAATCTTGTTTTGGAAATCCTGAATGTTGATAGTAGGTAAAGCATCACGGTATCCCGGTTCTTCTGCTTCTGGAACCTCAGCAGATGTCTTTGATTCTACATAGATTTCATATTCTTGATCATCATCTTTGATGATCAGCCGTTCTATTTCTGACATTATTTAGCCTCAGCTAGTATACTGATGTTTATTGTATTATTAGAATGTAACAAATAATAGGTTTTCTAAAATGGCTAGATATGCTTTGGTAATTGGCATTGCTAAGTATGACAATTTCACAAACCTGCCAAAAGCTGTCAAAGATGCTGAAAAAATAGGGCAGTTACTCAGTCAACATGGTAGATTTGATGTTCATCCGTTACCAAAAAAGCTCATCGAGAGTGGAAATAGTTGGGAAGTTACGCCGGATAAAAAGTTAATTGGTAAAGAACTAGGTCAAGAACTGCGAACATTTTTGCTAGACAAGGCCAAAGGTGCAGAAGCACTAATTTATTTTGCCGGACATGGATTTGAAGCATCTAGTCTCACTGGTGAACCAAAAGGATATTTGGCTACATCTGATTGTAATAAAGATGGACAGAATGCCATTTCCTTTGATGATTTTAATGCTTTAATCAGTAAATCCCAACTTAGCAGTCTAGTGGTAATTCTGGACTGCTGTTATGCTGGGTCTTTACTAGAGAGAAGCTTGTTCCAGTCAAGTTTTTCTATATTCAACAGTAAACAAGACTACTGCCTTATTACTGCCTCCCGTTCCTTTGAAAGAGCGCGAGAAAATACGGAAGGAGGCATTTTTACTGAAGCAGTGCTGAAAGGACTTGCTCCAAATCAAGCTGATGCTGCGACTGGGGAAATAAATGCTAATGATTTGATCAGTTTCGTTCAACGCCAACTCAAGGACAGCGGACAAGAACCGATTTATATAGGGGGAGGAAGAACAATTACTTTAGTCCAATATCTGCCTGATAAAACTGGTTTGGCACAAACAACGCCCACTAACTCTAAAAAACTATTTTCCTTCGTATCATCAGAGGTATTCTTCCGTCCTTTACTAAAGCCCGAACTGCCATCTAATCATTTAATCACGCTAATTGGTAGAACAAAATTTATTCAAGAACTTAATGATTTTATAGATTCAAAAGAGCGAGTATTGATTTTTACTGGTCGTGGTGGTATTGGTAAAACTAAAATTCTCCATGCTTTTTCACAGGAGTTTAAGCAAAGGCATCAAAATTTTAAACTGAGATTTTTGATAGAAGGAACACTGATTAATAATGAAACTTTAGATGAATTACCTACAAAACAATGTTTAGTAATTCTTGATGATGCTCATCGCCGTGAAGACTTATCCACCTTATTTGCTTTTGCTCAACAAAATTCGCAAATAAAACTGATTTTATCTTCTAGACCTCAAGGTGTTGATTACCTAAAACCACTTCTCACCCGCGCTCACTTTAACCCAAGTGAAGTTATGGTGTTAAGTGAAATTAAGGAATTAACCTATGAAGAAGTAAAAGAATTAGCCGGTGAAGCACTTGGTCAGGAATACGCTCATTATGCTCATAAACTGGCAGACATAACTAAAGATTGTCCACTTATTACTGTAGTTGCTGGAAGGCTATTAGCAGAAAGAAAAGTAGGCCCTCCTTTATTAGAACGTGATCAAGAGTTTCGGGATTTTGTACTTACAAAGTTTCAAGATGAATTAGTTGGTGAAAAAATTATTGATGAACTTAATCCAGAACATTTTAAATCTCTTTTAAGGCTGATTTCTGCTGTAGCACCATTTAACACAGAAAATTCTCTTCTCAAGAAAGCATCAGCAGAATTTATTGGTATTGAAGAATTTATATTGATTGAGTACATAGGGATATTAGAAGATAAGGGAATAGTTATCAGACGCGGTTCTAGCTTACGTATCACTCCTGATGTACTTGCTGACCATATACTACATAAAGCTTGCATAACAGATAGGGGAATACCAACAGGATATGCACAAAAAACTTTTGAAAATTTTCAATCTATTTGTCTAACTGAGGTACTTCAAAATTTAGCTGAACTTGACTGGCGTATTCGTCAAGCTGAAGGAAAAGAAACAGACTTGCTTGCTGATATTTGGGAATACATTCGCTTAGAATTTCAGAAAGCATCAAATTATGATAGGGGAAAACTGCTAGATAATTTTAATAACGTAGCTTATTACCAACCAGGGAAAACTCTTGAGTTAGTAGAATTTGCAATGCGTAATCCTGCGACAATACAAGAAAATGAGCAATTAGCAGACTTTTATAATGATAGTTGGGTTAGATACAAACTACCAGATTTACTCCAAAAAATTAGCTATACAATAGATTATCTACCTCGCTGCTGTGACTTATTGTGGGAACTTGGAAGAAATGATAACCGCGACTTAAATCCAAACGCTCAACACGCCATACGAGTTCTTAAGGACTTGGCTGAATATGAACCTGAAAAACCAATTGAATTTTATCAAAATTTAGTGAAATCCGTATCTCGATGGTTAAAAGCATCTGATGTACATAATCATCTTTATTCTCCATTAGATATTCTTGAACCTCTATTGAAAAAAAGCGGTGAAACGACTTATGTTGAAGTGAATAGAATTGTATCTCGTCCTTTTGTTGTAAATAGACCAGGAGTACAAATAATCCGCGATAATGTACTAAATGTAGTTGAAGATTGTGCTAAAAATCATCCTCTTAAATCTGCAATAAAAGCAATCAATATTCTCGAAACAGCACTAAGAAACCCAGAACCTTATTTCAAGATAGAAATTACTGCTGCTTAACGGGTGACAAGGTGGTTAAACAGCTTGTTTCATAAGGGATAGAGCCTGAAAGCCACGTTGAAAAAAGAGGCGTTTATGAGGCTTGAGATTGATTAAGTTCAGAGCTAAATCTGCCCATAATTCCATACCATAAATCCATAGTTGTCCGTAGAGAGCAAAGCTAAAATCACTCTGGCGTGGGTACTTATCCTGATGTTCTTGAATACGTTCGGCATAAGTCTCTATACCTAATTTTTTCATCCGTTGACCGTGCATAGTAGCCAAACTATAAGCAATCACAATCAATAAAACTAAAGCTAAAAAACGATTTTCATTCACTTTAGTATCCTCATTTTTTTAACAACTTTATTGCCGTCCTTATCAATCTTTTTTGTATTTGTAAGTTACTATTTCCGACATGATTTAATGTTTCCCAATACAGTGGTAGGGCATGAGTACCCCATACCAATGTCACCATAAATATATTCCGTCCTTTCCACTGTGTTCGATCCAATGCCACCATCCAATAACTATATTTTTGATATTGTTTTTTCTGAAAATAACGCCGCTGTTCTCGATTTAATTGTTTTGGTATTAATGATTGTCTAATCCAATATTTTATCAATGGAAACCATAATAATTTTACGCAGATTTTACCTATTCCTAAAAATCTTTGTAGATTGCGTTTCCTGCTGTCATATTTAATTGGTTGGGGAAACAAGCTGGCTAATTTTGACAGTTTCACCTGGCGATGAGCTTGTATTAATAACAACAATATCTCCAGTGTCAAATACTGCTGTTCACTCAAATGCTTTCGGAAGATTGTTTGATATAATTGTGGCAACATTTTTTGTTTTGGAGACTTCCTTGTCCCTATTTTTTTACCTCCCTTATTTTCTCAAATTATTGCCACATCTCGTCTTCAACTGTCTTGTCACCCGTTAAGCTGCTGAACATAAAGAGCAGTGGATACCTGAGCAGTTACATATACTATATTTTCTTACCCAGCTTGTTCAAGAGAGGAGTGAGCCACTGTTGCATTTAGAAATTATTAAAGTATTAGAGTGGCATATTTATCATGCTTATTCACAACAAGTTATAAATAAAGGTTTGGAAGTTATTAACTTAATCCCGAATACCTATGAATTTAGAGTAATAGTAGTTTTAGGTTATACGCAAAATTTAGATTGGCTGATAAATAACAAAGGAAAAATTGATTTACTTGAATTTAAGCTTGATAATAATAGCGATAAACGACAAACAGAAATCTATTTTGCTATTGCAGAAGAATTTATAAAGCGACATACAGAAGCAGACGAAGTAGTTCAAATACTCAATGAAAAATTAAACGCTATTCAAGAGATAAATACAAATTTTTATCCTTTGTCATTTATAGATAATCTAACTGAACTAGTTGAGCAAGACTTCATCTTTAAAATGTGTGAAGCTATTATTCAAGCACCACAAGAACCTCTTGCAAATTCTTTTGGATATTTTCTTAATAAAGTAAGACAACTGAATATAAATAAAGCTCTTGATATCGCTAAATGTGCTTTAGATACTAACTCATATAATATCAATATTTCCTTGGCAGAACGCTGCTGGTTTTGGAGTCATAATTTACAGCCAGATGATGTTTTTATAATTAAAAGCCTACTTAATCATAACAACATCAATATTCAAAATAGAGTTTTAAGTTCACTGAAGATGATAAGCAATCAACATCCTTATCTAGTTAGAAAACTGGCTCTTGATATTGAAGTTGGTAGCAGTACAGAACTTGCCAACAATTTATGCAATATTTTTGATATTATGTATGGTATTTTACCAGCTACTTTGAAAGATAAAGAATTAGCGAAAATTTTAGCAAAGCTGGAAAAAGTTGAAAATATTGATACAGAGGAGATTAGCAAATTTCTTGCTTATACATCTAGAAGATTGCCACGTTCTATAATTCAGCTATTTTTGCGGAGAATTGAACGATATCAACAAGAATCTGATAGAAATTATAAGCCACTTCCTTATAGTGGATTTCATCACAATTTGAATGGTTTAACTAAAAGTAATGAATATGAGGTAATACTTCGGGATATTCTTCAGCAATCCCTTAATATGACATACTCTACAAGATTTTGGTTTCCAAAATTGTTTAAGGAAGTTTCCTTGGGGTTTAATCAGACTGGCTTAAAAGTTCTTGAAGAATGGATTAACTCGAAAGAAGCAGACAAGATTAAAACAGCTAGTTGCTTACTATCTAATGCACCTAAACAATTTGTATTTACTCATTCAACTTTTGTTAAAAATATTATTGAACAAGCGTATGATCTCGGTGATAAATGTTATGAACAAGTGAGTGATTACTTGCGTCAATCAGCGACCTATGGTTTTCGGAGTGGTCTTTTAGGACAACCTTTTCCAGAAGACGTTTCGCTTAAAGAACAAGCATCTGCTATCGTAGAACAACTCAGTGTAGGATCTCCTTCTTATAAGTTCTATAATTCATTGATTACATGGGCAGAATCTGAGATTAACTCAAAAAATATGCTGGGTGAGGAGGAATTAGACTAGTTCTACACGTCGTCGTTATCATCTGTGATAGTTCTTAAGTTAAGGAAAAAAGTTTTTTGACGTTGCTGATTAAGATTATGATTTTATCTCACGCAGAGGCACAAAGTCTCAGAGGATAAGAGTTTTAAATCTTTGATTTTTCAAGTTCATATTTCAATTCAGCAACGCCAATATTTTTAACGGAGCAGTATTTTTAGTAACCTCCTGTCTTCAGCATCCACGGTTATATGCTTACTGCTCACGCTATTTCTTGACTCCCGCATCAGTCTTAATCCTCTTAAATATTCGCCTGCTGTCGTTGATAAAGTGACCAGTACAAACCCTTTTGTTGTAATAACTCTGTGTGTGTACCTCGTTCAGCAATCACACCTTTTTCCATCACTAATATTAAATCAGCACGTTTGAGAGGTGCGAAACGGTGGGCAATTAGAAACACGGTGCGGTTAGCAGAAACTTTTTGCAAGTTTTGTAATACTTGTTGTTCTGTTTCACTATCTAAGGCGCTGGTAGCTTCATCTAAAATCAAAATTGGCGCAGTAGAAAGAAATAATCGCGCTAAGGCTATACGTTGTCTTTGTCCACCAGATAAAGCTGTACCTCTTTCACCAACATTATTTTCGTAACCATAAGGTAATTGACTGATAAAATCATGGGCTACGGCTAATCTTGCAGCTTCAACAACTTCTTCTGCGGTAATATCTGGATTTCCTAAAGAGATATTTTCCAAGATAGAACCGTTAAATAGAAAGTCTTCTTGGAGAACTACGGCGATTTGTTGTCGTAAAGATGCTAAATCAGCACTTTTGATGTCAAAACCATCAATAAGAATGCGTCCTGATTCAATTTGATAAAGACGTTGCAAAATTTTGGAAAGGGTACTTTTTCCAGAACCACTACGTCCGACAATTCCTACAAATTGTCCTGGTTCGACATTAAAAGAAATTCCTTTTAATACGGGTTCGGTATTGGCATTGTAGCGGAAGAAAACTTGATCAAAGCTAACTTCACCTTTAAGCGGTGGTAAGACTAAACCTGTTCCAGCTTCGGTTTCTGGTGCGGCGTTGAGAATATCACCAATTCGGTCTACAGATAGTAAAACCTGTTGGAGATTTTGCCACAACTGCACTAGGCGCAATAAGGGTCCAGTTACTCTCCCCGATAACATTTGAAAGGCGATTAATTGACCTACTGTGAGTTGATGATCAATTACTAATTTTGCCCCAAACCAAAGTATGAGCAGTGTAGAGAAGTTGGTGAGAAAGTCACCAATATTACTGCTAATATTAGAAGTTGTGGAAGCTTTAAAACTGGTGCGAATAAAGCGAGCAAATAAACCTTCCCAGCGATCGCGTGCTACTGGTTCTGCTGCGTGGGCTTTGACAGAATGTATACCAGTAATTGTCTCTACAAGAAAAGATTGACTATCCGCACTACGGTTAAAGGTTTCATTCAACCAATTTCGCAAAATCGGTGTGGCGACAATTGTCAAAGTCGCAAATAAGGGTAATACGGCTAAAGCGACAAAGGTGAGGGGAATGTTGTAATAAAACATCAACCCCAAATACACCACCGCAAAAATGCTATCCAGGATCACTGTTAAAGCCGTACCTGTCAGGAATTGGCGAATTTGTTCTAGTTCCTGTACCCTGGCTATTGTGTCTCCCACTCTCCGCGACTCAAAATAAGCCAAAGGTAAACGCATCAAATGGCGAAAAAGTTGAGCAGATAAACTCAAATCTAAACGCCGTGCGGTGTGAGTAAAGATGAATAGGCGCAGGATTCCCAGGATAGATTCAAATATAGCGACTAACAAAAGAGCGATCGCCATTACGTCAAGAGTGGCTAAACTCTCCTGTACCATCACCTTGTCAATTATGACTTGGGTAATCAGCGGTGTGGTTAACCCCAACAACTGCAAAGTAAAGGAAGCCAGCAATACCTCACCCAACAGCACCCGATACTTCCAAACAGCAGGAGTGAACCAAGAAAGGTTGAATTTTTCTTGTTTGGAAACTAGTTCAGCTTGCCAAATTTGTCCATCCCAAGCAGCTTCTACTACCGACTGAGTTAAATATTCACATTCAAAATTGAGGGGATTGGCAATAATTAAACTATTGCCTTTCACACCATAAGCCACCACCCAAGAAGGAGTTTTGATTTCTTCAGATTTCCACAGCAACAAAGCGGGAAATGACAACTGTCTTAATTCACCCCAACTTACCCGCAACCTTCGCAGAAGTAACCCTAACTTTTCTCCAGCTTCTACCAAATTTTTGGGGCGTTGTCCTCGCATTTGCCGTTGCACCCATTCCAGTTGCACAGCATTATTTAAATATTGCGCCACCATAGTTAAACAAGCAGCGCCAGTATTCCCACTCACTACAAAAGGATAAGAAGGTGAAGAAGTTGAAGATGAATAAGATGCTTCCTCTCCCCTATTCCCTCTGTCACCGTGGCGTAGCACCTGTTCCCTGTCACCTATTTCTCCTCTATTCCCTCTGTCATCGTGACGTAGTATCTGTTCACTGTCACCTTCTTCACCTGTCAAATTCCAAAATTCATCAATTTGAGGAGTGGAAAACTTTGCCCATAGTGCTGAACTCCAACACACAACTACCACTTCCTTACTAGCAGCTACAGCTTTACAATCAATGAATAATTTTTGACAATCACCAAACCAATTTCCCTCTTGTAGAGTAGCTAAAGATTTACTGACATCATCTCGTAAGCGGACTTTACCCGTAATAATAAAAAACTGATTATCTCCTGCTGCTTGTGACCAAATTCTTTCCCCAAGTTTGTATTGCCGAACTTCGGAATAATTTTTTAATTGGTTTTTTTGTTCAGGAGTCAACCAGCATAATGGCGGTTGATCCCAAGGCATAGCAGCTAAGACATTTAGTTGTAGAGATTGATTATCCAGAATTTTTAGCTCACTTGTAATTTGACTGTCAGATTTTGAATTTTCTCCCCTATCCATCGTTCAAATAACTCATTTTGTAGTGATTGTTTAAGTTGAATATTTTCTAAAGATGCTGGCAGAATGTTTTCTAATCTAAACAAACTAAACCGCCCTTCTAATTCGATTGGGCCTATTAATTGACCGAGATTTACCGCATCCACCGCCGCCCTCAGCATATCTGGTAAACTACCCCGACTAAGTGGTCCCATCATGCCATTAAAAACTCGTTCATCTGCCAGTGAATACTCTTTTGCTAGTTGCTCAAAACTACTTCCTTCTTCAATTTGAGTGTGTAGTTCTTCAGCCAGTTCTCGATTATCAACCATAATTCGAGAAAGTACCACTCGATCTAAGTAAATCTTCCGTTCAATAAAGTATTCTGATAATTTTGGTTCGGCGATTAAAGACTTTAGTTTTTCTAATTTGAAGCTAAAAGTAACTGATGCCAGAAATGTGGCATAGTCAGTACCATTATTTTTTAACCATTCTTGGAAAATTTGGGGATCAGTAAGTTGATTTTTGAGTCGATAATCAATAATTGTTTGTTCAATTAGTCCTGTACTGATATCTATGTCATCTCGTATTTCTAGTTCGCTTTCTATTATATGTTGACGCAGGATATCACTAATAAACTGATTCAGTTTACCAGAGACTTGTAAATACTTGACTACTTGAGAAAGGTCAATTTGCTCGTCGTTGACAGTCAAAAATGATGAAGATTCCATGAAATAAATATGATGAAGCCACTAAAAATATATACAACTTTTCCATTAAATAATAGATAAAACCGTAGGAAATTACGGTTCATAATGATAAAGATTCTGTAAATTAAATAGATTAAAAATAAATAATTATAAAATTTACCGAAAATACTTAAGTTATTCAAATTAGTAAATACAACAAATCACTTAAAAATCAGTATTTTATAATGCAATATCTATTAAAAAAGACAGCAAATTCGCTGCCTGGTTATATCCAGATTTTGGTAAAATTTTAAACAAATATGCTCTTCCAAATCAAGGCAATGACAATAGCTGCAACTGCCCCAATCAGTGTATTGACAATATTTACAACTTCATTGGTGAGCCAAGTATATTTAGATTGCAAAGTGGCACCAATGACACTTTCTAAATTTGTAGCAATAAATGCTGCGATCGCACACCAAACAATTCCTAGGGGATCAATTAGATTTACTCCCCAAGCCACAAGTGCGATCGCAATCGATCCTATTACACCCGCTAAAGTCCCCTCCAAGCTTACCGCCCCTTCTGTTCCCCTAGCCACAGGTTGCAGCGTCGTAATCAAAAAGGTACTTTTTCCATAAGCTTTACCAACTTCACTCGCAGTCGTGTCAGATAGCTTAGTGCTGAAACTCGCCACATAACCCAAAACTAGCAAAGACTGGAAACTGGGTACAAGCAACACTCCCACAGCGCACAAAGCCCCAACTAACGCCGAACCCCAAACGTTTTCCGGTCCTCTAGCACCAGAACGCTTTTCTGCAATTCCTGCTGCTTCCTTTTGTGCCATGCCAATACGTGTCACCCCAGAACCGACAATAAAATAAAATACTACCACTAGATATCCTTGCCAGCCTAATGTCCCCCAAATGATAATTCCCAATAACCAAGCATGAAATATACCAGCCGGGGTGAGCAATTTTTTAGGAATAATTGCCACTATTGCCAACAAAATTGTATTTAAGACAACGCCAACTATCCAGGGGTTTAAAGACTCAATTACAGATAACATCGGTGATAAATTGTGAGTATTTTTAGGGTTTTTATGGTAGTAACATCATCTTATACTTGTTTACCGCAGATTTATTGTCATCTTAGATGCCTTAGTCCTGTCTATCCTGCTTTTTAAGGGCTTGTCGTACCACTTCGATTTTTAATTCTAGTGCTTCGGCAATTTGTTCTACACTTAAACCCATTTTCAAAAGACGAGGAATTGCTTCTAACTTAGTTTTTAGCTGAGTTTCTTCCTGAACTTCTTGATAAAATCGAGTTTTTCGCCATTCTGTTAATCCAAACATTGCTTCTAACTCCTAACGGCTATAGGTGGAAAACTTGTAAATTAGCATTCTTTCTACTAATTCTAAAAGATAACGACTGTTGTCCGCATCTGCTTGTTGTACTAAATTAATTAAACTTCTTGCTGTTTGTACTGCTTCATCTTCAGGCGCAACTACTAATTGAATAATTCCTAAACCAATTGAAGTTGATGTATCAGTTAATTCATCTAAATAAACTACATGAATTTGTCCAGCAGCTAGTGAAGTTTGATATGCAAAGGGAATACCAGGATCAAGACTCCGTTTAGCCCACAGTACTACAGCTTGCCATTTTTTATCAGGTTTATACTGGTTTAAATACAGAAATACTTCGGTAATCAACCGCCAGTATAAATCATCATCATTTTGAAATTGGACTTCAACAAAATAAATCGGATCTTCTGGGTACTCGACTTTCGGTAGAAATACACCATCTATGCGTCGTGCTAGTTCTTTGATTTCTACTGATGAAAATTCATAGTGTGCAGCTAGTTCGGGTGATTTTTCCAGCAGTTCAAATAAGACGCTGGGGAGATTTTGTAGAAGGGTGTAAAATATGGTGTCTGTCTTCATTTATCATGAAAATGCGATCTAATTTGTACGTGATAAGATACTAAACATTACATAGAATTTTGTTTTTGTTTCCATTGTTCAAATGTAAATTGCTTCATTTCACTTGAGGCATAAGGATTTAATTGATCATCACGAAAATTTATCCACAAATAAAATTCTTTCATCATATCAAAATGTCTATCAATTATTTTCTCCACCGGTATTGATTCATTGTTCTTCATATACTCTTTTGAAGAGTCACACCACCGATTAAAATCTTGTATTTCTCTAGTGCTAAATTCAAAAGAGCAATCCGTATCCATGAGGGGAGTATCAGAACTAGAAAGGTTTCTTATCATTGTCCAATGTAAATTTGGAACTGGTACAGCCTTATGTTGAACGTAGTTGCGTAAATCTCTCACAAATAAGTTCTCAAAGCTATCTTTGAGAGATTCATTTAATTTATCTTCATACTCAATTACAAATTTTCTAATTTCCTCTTCTTCACTTTTTTCCAGTTTTCTTTGAATAGCACGAGTACTATCTCTCAAAGAAGACCATGCAGTAGCGTAATTATGGATTAAGCGACTAAGTTCTCTACCACCGTATATGTGTAATTCCATGTACTTTTGCCTATCAGATATAAAATCATCACTAGCTATGAGGTTTTTATAACCTTGAATAGTTGATTTCAACTCATGATAGTTTCTTTCAAAAATATAAAAACTATAAAAAACAATAGAACCAAATTTATCTCCCATTTTAATATTCTCCCCAATTTAGTATTCGGTAATTTTTTTGATTTCATTTAATTTTAGCTATTCTAACAGAGATTGATTTTTTTTTATCTGATGACAAAATACCGTTTTAATGTGTAAACCAATAAATCCCAATTTATCAATCCACTATTTTGTTATTCTGTCAATGCGTAAGTCCTAAATTTGTTATTTCCATATTTTTGTAAATATACATTGAGGAAATAGCATCTAAATCTATCTCCTTTCTTTCACCTTCATCTGTATTTTTAAACAACACAGTAAACGCACCAGCACCTAAACCATCTTGGGGAAACATCCGATAACAAGGAATAGTAGTTAAATGTGATTGATACTTTAATAAATGAGGAACTTCCACAGCTTCAAATTGGGGAAATTTTTCTAAAAACCATTCACATACTTGCTCATTTTCCTCAGGAGAATAGGTGCAAGTCATATAAGCTAAATAACCTTGAGGAGCTACAACTTGCCCTGAGTTAGCAATAATACGTTTTTGGCGATTGGCACTTTTATTAATTGATGTAGAGTGAAAACATCCAGGTGATTTTTCACCCTTAGCTAATAAAGATTGCCCAGTACAAGGAGCATCTACTAGGACTAAATTACTAGACAAAGGAAACATTTCTGCAAAAATACTAGAATCTCTATTTACTACACCACTAGGTTTAATCTGGCAGCGTTTCAAGTTAGAAATTAGCATACCCAAACGCTTACCAATCACTTCATTACTGATCAGTAAATCAGGTTGTAATGCTTGCCAAGCAAAAACACTCTTACCTCCTGGTGCAGCGCACATATCCAACACTAAAGGTACTGTTTGATTGATAGTTAACAAAATAGAAGCAGCAAATACAGAAGAAAAATCCAAACAATAGAAATATCCTTGTTGATGTAGGGGATGTTGACCGGGTTTTTGCCCTAACTGTAAACGGTCTACAAATTGGGGTTGCCAAGGTGTTGAATTCTCTACTATAAAAGGAGAATCTTCGGGCTTATTTTTACACCAAAGAATACAAGGTAAAAAAGGCTTAGGATTAACTAAAGCATCTATAAACTTTGCTTGTTCATCAGCATTATCAAATAAACGGCGGGAAACTTTAAGTAATAAATTTGAAGGCTTTTCCATCTTGAAGTTTTTGAGTCAAATATTTGGGAACTTTAGCTAATTAGAACAATATTGAAACTGTTACACCGGAACAATGCCATCAAGGTATTTAGCTGCATACTGAAAATATAATGACCACCATTTAGATTGCGTTTGCGAAGCGCGTCCGGCGCGGCTTCTGGCCTTTGGCTAGAAGCTAACCGTGTTTTGACACTTGCTAAACTAACCCATTGCACCGGAGAGGTCATGATCCCAGATAATTTTCCGAAAAAATTACGCCAAGAAGCAAAACTTTGGCGAGATGAAGGACTTATTAGTTCTTCTCAACACCAGCAACTAGCAGACCGTTATCAATTTAATAAAATAGAAGCGGCTGCACGAGAAAGTTCTGGATTAATTGCCGTTGCCGCAGGTGGCTTACTTTTAGGATTAGGCATAATTATCTTTGTAGCAGCAAATTGGCAAACATGGTCAAGAGAAGTCAAGTTTATTTTGTTAATGAGTTGGTTTCTGTCTACTGCTATCACTGGTTTTTATACTTGGAGAGAACCAACACTCAAGAAATCTGAAAATAAAAAGCCACAACGCGGTAAACGTCTACTAGGAGAGGGGTTGCTAATTCTCAGCGCCTTCATTTTAGGGGCAACTTTACTGCTAATGGCGCAAATATTCAATGTTAGCGGTTCTGCTGCTGAGTTATTTTTGGCTTGGGGGTTCGGTGTTTTAGTGATGGCCTATAGTCTGTCGCTCAATTCTTTAGGTATTTTAGCTATTGTCCTCATCCAAATTGGTTATTGGATAGGACTGAGAGAGTTTTTATCCTCTCCTAATGAGTTGAGTTGGGCGCGGTTAGCAGTGCGACATATGCCTCTGCTTTCATGGTTGGCGTTTGTTCCCTTAGCCTATGTCTGCCGTTCACGGTGGATTTTTGGGTTAGCTGCTGTAGCCTTTACTGTTTCTTTGCAATATAACCTCAACCCATTACCACTGGCGACTTTTTCTTCTAATGTAGTTCCTTGGGTGGCATCCTTTGCTTTAGCACTCCCACCGTCATTACTCTGGAGTTATGATGACTTGCTTTTCCCCACGGTTCATTACAGGTTATTTCAACCCCTAGCCCGTAATTTAGCCTTGGTGTGTTTCAGCGTCGTCTTTTATTTGTTATCTTTCCGTTGGCAATGGCAATCTTTTGGTTTTGGTAATTCGGCAACAAATTCCTTGAATGTTTTCCAGTCTCTGCCAATAATTGATTTGGGAATTATCAGCGGCTTGGCAGTTTTGCAGTGGTTATTTCTGTTTCGTCATCGTAATAATCCCACCCGCAAGGAAGTATTTTTTACGATCACTGTCATTATCATTTTTCTCAGCTTTATTGTCATAGTACCTTTTTGGCATCAAGCTATTAGTCGCATTCCTGAATTGGGCATTTTTGTTTTCAATGTCCTGTTGACAACATTAGTTTGGGGACTGATCCAAGAAGGAATGAAGTTAAATAACAGATTTTCTTTTTGGTGCGGTATGCTATTGTTTGTCTTGCAAATTATCAGCCGCGTGTTAGAGTACGATACCGATTTATTGTTTAGATCATTGGTGTTTGTATTGTGCGGTTCTGGTCTGATTTCTGGGGGTCTTTGGTTTGAACGTCGTTTCCATGAACGTACTGCTACTAAGAAACAGTAGAGAAGCTGTTTAGCTAGAATTAACAGATATACTAAATCTCTGCGTTAAAAATCCTATTAGTTATTAGTCATTGGTCATTGGTTATTGGTCATTGGTCATTAACAAGTGACAACTAAACAAATTCTAAGCAATTAATTATCATGACAAATAAATCACCTGAATCGAATAAACCACCTGAATCCAATAAATCACCTGAATCGAAGAAAACCTTAAGCCCAGAGAAAGAGTTTTCTGAAAAGTTGACTTTTCGGGATTACTTGATAGCTACTGAGCAAAAAGCTAATGAGCCGCTACCAATTTGGCGGTTAATAGCACCTTTAATGGTACAAATTGGCCTAATTTTGGCGGTTCCAACTCAAGCGATGTATACAGATGTAGCGGGTAAATCTGTGGTTTTGCAAACTCTACCTGTATCTTCTAATAATTTGCTGCGGGGGTCTGCTTTAACGCTTGACTATAATATATCCCGCAGCGAAACTTTGAGAAGATTACCTGGTTGGAGAGATTGGGTAAGACAAAATTCCCTGAGAAACTCACAAGTAACTCAGGGTAGTGTCTTATATTTGACTTTGCAGGAACAACAATCTTTTAATCGTGATGTTGGTATTCCCAGGGCTTGGAGGCCGGTGCGGGTCAGTAGTAGTCGGCCTCAGAACTTACGCAATAATCAGGTAGCTTTAAAGGGTAATTATCAAGATGGTTTGATTAATTACGGTTTGGAAAACTATTACATTTCTGAAGAACAAAGACAGCAGATTAATAATGATCTGTTAGAAACACAGGAAAGCAGAAATGGGCGGAGATCGCCGATAGTGGTAAGAGTGAAAGTAGATCCTCAAGGTAATGCTGTACCTACGAGTATGTGGATAGGCGATCGCAATTATAGCTTTTAGTCTTGGTGGTGTAAATTCCAGGCTGCACCAAAAGCAGCCCCAGCCCCGGCTAATAACCCAGTACTCATACCTTGAATAGTTTTTTCTACTGGGTTTTTAGTCAAACATTCGCTGCTGATTGAATCAGCACTCAAGCACATTTTGCTTTCTGCCCAAGCAGAAGTTCCGCCTAAGATGACACCAGATATACTACAGGAAACAACGAGGAGTAACAGGCGCTTACTTTTTCTATCCATAGATGGATGTGTAAAATAGAAGAGTGAGGTTTTGTTCTCAACTACTTTACACTCTTTTTGTAATTTAGCAACAGGTGACATGAGGCAGGGAGCATAAGTACTTACTTCCTCATCTCCCCAATTACCAATTACCAATTACCAGCCTAAATAAGATACGAAGAAATACATAATTTGTCTGAATCAGGATACCCAGGATTAAAGGATGAACAGGATGAAAAGATACATAATTTGTCTGAATCAGGATGCCCAAGATTAAAGGATGAACAGGATGAAGAAATACATAGGGCTTGCTGATTAAATCCTACGAATCCTCAAATCCTGTAAATCCTGATTATGACTACTAAATATCTGAATTAGGTTAGTCAATCTTCAAGTTGAAAGGTAAGCGGGCATAAATTCCTTGAGGATCGTTCATTTTGTTTAAAATTGAAATTTCCTGTTGTAATTTCTCAAATTCTGCTAAAAGCGGATTAGCTGATTTGATTGGAGTTTTTTCAATCCCTAATTTTGCTTGTGCTTCTTGCACTTTACGCCCAAAAAAACGTTCTTGTAAGGTTGTCGCTCGCGGATATTCTTGTAATTCCCAATCATTCCCTAACTTTGCTTCTTTGGCAGCATATTCAATGGCGACATTAAGACCACCAATTTCATCAACTAAACCGATTTGCTTGGCTGCTGCACCTGACCAAACTCGCCCTTGGGCAATTTCTGCTACTTTTTGTTGGGGTAGCTTTCGACCTTGGGCAACTTTATTGATAAACATATTATAAATGCGGTTAACACTGCGCTGATATAGTGCTAATTCTTGGGGTGATTTTGGACGAGAAACGGTTTGGTTATCGGCATATTTTGCAGTTTTGACTGTATCCCAGGTGATGCCGTTGTTATTTGCTAGTTTTTCACCGTTAAATAGTACGCCAAAGACACCTATAGAGCCTGTGATGGTGTTGGGTTCGGCAAAAATGCGGTTGGAGTCGCTGGCTATCCAATAACCACCAGAGGCGGCAATATCACCCATTGAAACGATGACTGGTTTGACTTGCCGAGTTAATTTGATTTCTCGTTGTATTATTTCGGAGGCGGTGGCGCTACCACCAGGGCTGTTAATGCGTAAAACGACAGATTTGACATCTTGATCTTGCCGCAGTTGATTGAAGATTTGAGCAAAGCGATCGCCTCCTATTTCTCCAGTCTCCCCTTTTCCATCGACTATTTCACCTTCAGCATAAATGATGGCAATTTTATTTTCTGAGTTACGTTCTACACCCATTGATTTGCCAGAAACTTCAGCGTAATCACTGATGTTAATTTGCCGGAAACTTTTATCGTCTTTATCACTAGCGGTTAACTTTTTGAGGTCAGTGACTACTTGATCTAGGTAGGCTACCTGATCTATCAAACCATTGGTTTTGGCGGTGTTAGCTTCTAGAATAGCTTGGTTATCTGCGATCGCTTGCAATTTCTGTGGTTGAATTTTCCGGCTTGTCCCCACAGATGTTCGCCATTCTCCCCACACGTCATCTAATAATTTCTGCGTTTGTTCTCGATTTTCTGGACTCAGTTTGTCTAGTATAAACGGTTCTACTGCTCCCTTAAATTTCCCCACTCGAACTACTTGAACACCTATACCGTATTTCTGCAATGCTCCTGTCAAAAACATCGGCTGTGAACTCAAACCGTTGATTTCTATTAGTCCTACGGGATTCAGAACGATATTATTGGCTACCGAACTTAAATAATATTCCCGTTCATTCCAGTCTGTGCCATAGGCGACAATTTTTTTGCCAGATCCACGGAATTTATCTAAAGCTTGACGGATTTCTTTGAGGGAAGCATAGCCGAGTCCACTAGCTGCACCAGATTTTGTCGCATCTATATAAATACCAACAATGCGCGGATCTTTTTGTGCTTTTTCTAAAGTTTCTATAACTTTGCGGAGTGTAATTCTATCTTCGTCTACTCCTGTTAAGGTTGTTTGCAGTAAGTCACTGGAACTAGGTTGACTGTCAGTGATTTTCATAGATAAGTCCAAAACCAGCATGGATTTATCTTTGACTTCTGGCCCCGTATCTTTGGAGCTAGTAGCAACGATAATCAGGAATAATAAGCCTAGAGTACTGATACCAGAGAAAATAGTCAGCCCCAGTAAGCTACCAATTAAACTAGCAAAAGTTTGTTTAAGAAAGTTAGTCATTAGTTATTAGTCATGAGTTATTGGTCTTTAGTCATTAGTAAAAAAAACCAATGACTAAGGAAAGACAACCTGTTTACTTTATTGTATGCTGTGCAAACTGTTGGATTGCTTTAACTGATACAAAGTTCTATTACCAGTACAGAATAATACGGTGGTGATTTCGGCAATTAATACTTCTGCTAAGTCTTGCAGTGCTGTTTCTGATACATCTGCTGCTTGTAGGAAGGGCATTGCTAAACCAGCGATATCTGCACCGAGAGCGATCGCTTTGGCAACATCTAAGCCATGACGTAAACCCCCAGAAGCAATTAAGGGGATTTGCGGAAACTGAGCGCGAATGCTGGTAATACACTCTGCTGTCGGTATCCCCCAATCAGCAAAAGTCCTCCCCAAGCGCCGCTGCAATGACGTTTCTGCTCTTTCGCTTTCTACCAACGCCCAAGATGTACCACCTGCACCAGCTACATCAATGGCTTGTACTCCCACAGATATCAGTTTTTCTGCCATTGTCGCAGAAATGCCATTTCCTACTTCTTTGGCAATTACAGGTACTGGCAATTTGCTGCATAAGTTAGCTATTTTGTCAAACAAACCCCGAAAATTGGTATCACCTCTGGGTTGAATGAACTCTTGCAAAGGGTTAATGTGTAAAATCAAAGCATCTGCTTCTAAAATATCAATAATTCGCAGACATTCATCAACACCACATTGATAATTAAGCTGCACTGCACCCAAGTTAGCAAACAGCAGCACATCAGGAGCATATTTGCGAATAGCGAAGGTATCAGCAACTTGGGGTTTTTCCAATGCTACACGCTGGGAACCCACACCCATTGCTAGTTTATATTGTTGGGCGATTTCTGCCAAACGACGGTTAATGATGCCGGCTCGATCTGTTCCCCCAGTCATGGAGGAGATTAATAAAGGTGCGTTCAGGCTTTTTCCTAAAAAATTGGTGCTGATATCAATGTCAGTGCGATCGCATTCCGGTAGACAACAATGAGTAAAGCGATAGCGTTCTAGTCCAGTAGTGACTTGTTGACATTGTACATCTTCCTCTAGACAGATGCGGATGTGATCTGCTTTGCGATTTTGCGTTTGTGCTGAGGTGCTGGTAGGAGGGTTCACGGGTAATGATTCCAAGCTTTTACCTTCATTATTGTGACAGTCCCTAGAAAATTTTCACGAATCAAATAAGATTGCTATGCGAGGCTGCATTCCATTGAAACCATAATGAATTTGTTACTAACCCAAGTTGCTAGTTATCTAAATTAAGGCTGGTAATGGGTCATTGGTAATTGGTGATCAAATCCCAGACTTCATCCTGTTCATCCTTAAATCCTGGAAATCCTGTTAGCGTAGCTTGGCGTTAGCCATATCTGACAGTTTCCCTAACTAGCAACTTACGTTACTACCATTTTTCAATTAAACCATTTTCATTTGCATCGCATAGTGATTTAACACCATTAAGACAATACCTATGCTTCATTAAAACTTTGTGTCAAATTAAGTAATAATACCATAGACTTAATTATACAAAACCTAGAAGATAGCAAATAGACTGCTCAATAGTTACAAGGTATAAATC
The DNA here is from genome assembly GCF_051781005.1 of Anabaena sp. WFMT. NCBI lineage: Bacteria > Bacillati > Cyanobacteriota > Cyanophyceae > Nostocales > Nostocaceae > Anabaena > Anabaena sp. WFMT. The sequence goes on from NZ_JBPWOA010000031.1 coordinate 84,232, forward strand.
GCAATGGATGAGCTAATACTACAAGGCAATCAGGATGTCTCCCATCCTGTTTCTGGACTGGCAAAAACCGCTTTTTTGGATGGTATTGGTAAAGTTGCCAATCCCCTTGAGGTAACTCACCTTAGTCTTAATCCATTGCTATCAACCACAATTGAGGCAGTACAAGACTGGTCTAACATAGTACCTGAAACGCTATTATGGGATCATATTTTTGGCTGGCAAAGTTCTACTACTAACATCCTGCAACAAGATATCTACCCCACCCTACAGCAGTTTGCACAGTCTCCTGATTTTCAGTCACAGATGCACTCGATTTTTGGAGATAATCTCAATGCTGGGAAATTAAATGAAATTACTTCTGATTGGTTAGTGGGTAACTTTAGTCTATTGCCACAGATAGAAGTGCTAGACGCATCTGTATTTCCCACAAAGACATTAGGCGCTTTTGCTGGAGAAACCAATAAAATTTATCTTTCCGAAAAATTACTTAGCAGTGGTAGCATTGAACTAATTAAAGATATAGTCATAGAAGAAGTTGGACATTTCCTAGACAAACAAATAAACGTAGCAGACACCCCCGGTGATGAGGGACAATTATTTGCAGCAGTCGTTACAGGTAAACAGCTTAACGCAGATCAGATTGCAGAGATTAAAACTGAAGACGATTCAAGCACCATTTTTGTTGATGGTCAACTTTTAACAGTTGAGCAAGCAACTCTACCTACAATTACAATTACCGCTAGTGATGTAACTGCGGCTGAAACGGTAGCGGGACAAACTGCAAACCCTGGTAAATTTACCCTCAAACGCACAGGGGATATCACTCCAGTTTTAGCAGTTAATTATACTGTTAATGGAACTGCAACTAATGGTACAGACTACAATCAATTGACTGGTATTGTTACCTTTGGGGCTGGTTTATCTACAACCACAATTGACTTGGCTGTGATTAATGATGCTGTCTTGGAAGCACAAGAAACAGTAATAGTTACATTAGCTAGTAATGCAAATTATCTACTAGGAACAGCCACAATAGCTACAGTTAACATTGCTGATAACGACAAACCGACAATTACTATCAAAGCTACTGATGCAAGTGCGGCAGAAACTGTAACTGGACAAACCGCAAATCCTGGTAAATTTACTCTTACACGCACAGGGGATTTAAGTTCATCTCCTACAGTTAATTATACCGTTACAGGTACTGCAACTAATGGGACGGATTATAATCAATTGAATGGTACTGCCACCTTTGCATCTGGTTCATCTACAGCCATGATTGATGTAACTGTAATTAATGATCCTCTTTTGGAAGCCCAAGAAACAGTCGTAGTTACATTAAGCAGTAGTCCTAATTACACTTTAGGAGCAGCAACAACCGCTACAGTTAACCTAGTAGATAACGACAAACCAACAATTACTATCAAAGCTACTGATGCAAGTGCGGCAGAAACTGTAACAGGACAAACCACAAATCCTGGTAGATTTACTCTCACACGCACAGGAGATTTAAGTTCATCTCCCACGGTTAATTATACCGTTACGGGTACTGCAACCAATAATATAGATTACGATACATTAACCAAGAGTGTGACTTTTGAAGCTGGTTCAGCTACAGCGATAATTGATGTTACTCCCATTGATGATGCTGTATACGAGGGTAATGAAACAGTTATCGTCACTTTGGCAAATAATATAAATTACACTTTAGGAACAGCGAAAACTGCTACTGTTAACCTAATAGATAACGATAAACCGACAATTACTATTAAAGCCAGTGATGCAAATGCAGCAGAAACAGTAGCTGGACAAACTGCAAATCCTGGTAAATTTACTCTGACACGCACAGGGAATAAAACTGCTGCTTTAACTGTCAATTATGCAGTTGCAGGTACAGCAGCTAATGGTATAGATTACAACACATTAACTAAAAATGTGACTTTTGCCGCTGGTTCAGCTACGGCGTTAATTGATGTCACTCCCATTGATGATGCTGTATACGAGGGTAATGAAACAGTTATCGTCACTTTGGCAAATAACGCCAATTATTGGTTAGGAACTGATAAAACTGCCACAGTTAACTTAATAGATAACGATAAACCAACAATTACTATCATTGCTAGTGATGCAAATGCGGCTGAAACAATAATTGGACAAACTGCAAATCCTGGTAAATTTACTCTGACGCGCACAGGAAATAAAACTGCTGCTTTAACTGTTAATTATACAGTGGCGGGTACGGCAACTAATGGTACAGATTACAACACATTAACGAAGAGTGTAACTTTTGCGACTGGTTCAGCTACAGCGATAATTGATGTAAATGTCAAAGATGATGCTGTATATGAGGGTAATGAAACAGTTATCGTCACTTTGGCAAATAATATAAATTACACTCTAGGAACTGAAACAACTGCCACAGTAACCATTGCTGATAATGATATTGCAAGCAATGAGAAGCCGACAATTTCTATTAATGCTAGTGATGCAAATGCGGCTGAAACGTTAGCTGGACAAACTGCAAACTCTGGTAGATTTACCCTCACTCGTACAGGCAGTACTGCTTCATCTTTAACGGTTAATTACTCTGTGGCGGGTACTGCAAGTAATGGCGCAGATTACAATAACTTGAGTGGAACGGTTACATTTGCGGCGGGTTCTTCTACTGCCATAATTAATGTTGCTCCGATTGATGATACTGCGGTTGAAGGTGATGAAACAGTTATAGTTAATCTCAGCAGTAGTACAAATTATAATCTGGGAACTGCGAAAACTGCTACTGTCAAGATTGTTGATAATGATTATATTTCATTTGATGAGTCTCCTTCCAGTAATAATCCTACAGGTGCTAATGCAATTGGTGTTTCTTTATCTGGTGATCCTCAAATTGATGGAATTCTTTCTAGTTCCAAGTGGGGTTTTACATGGGGTAATAATACCATCACTTATAGTTTTTATGAAGATTCCGTTTTTAATGGTATTTATTATGGACAAGAAACAGGAGTAAAAGAAGTTAGTGAAGGCACAAAAAGTAATGTACGCGATATTTTAAATTGGATGTCTAACATTATTAATGTTAATTTCCAAGAGGTAACAGAAACATCTACAAATTACGGTCGCTTACGTTTCATGTTATCAAATAACCCTAACTATGCTTATGCTTACTATCCTTTTACAGATAATTTATCTAGTGTAGCTGGTGATGTACATTTAAACCCACAATATGATTTTGTAGGTAGTGATCCTAATGGATTCCAAAATCCTGGGGGTAATCATGGTTATATGGCATTAATTCATGAAATTGGACACGCATTAGGATTAGAACATCCTTTTGAAAATAGTCCTACTTTACCTGCTAATCAAGATAATACAACTAATACAGTGATGACTTATAACTTCACTGGCAATTCCGCAGGAACTTTTATGCCTTACGATATTAAGGCATTACAATATTTATATGGAGTAAAAAGTTATAATACAAGTAATACAATCTATCAGTTTAGCAGTGGAATAGATAATTTTTCTGTCAATGGTCAAACATCTCTTAACACCGCATTTTTAACTAAACAAACTATTTGGGATAGCGGTGGAGTTGATACTTTAGACTTTACTAACTTAGTGACTAATACTTCAGGTTATCGTTTTGATATGAATGAAGGAGGTATTATAACTACAAATAGTGCTTATAATGCAACTTCATATACTGCTAATGGCAATCAATATTATACGACAACCTATGGTAGTGCGATCGCTTTTAATGTTGGCATTGAAAATTTAGTTAACTCTACCAGTAATGACACGATTTATGCTAACAATTTAGCTAACACATTTACTGGATATAATCCTCAACGCTACACAGGTAATGATGTTATTTACAATGCAAGTAGTCAAGATACCTTAGATTTATCGGCTTACACTTCTGTAACTCAAACACAGAACGGAAGCGACTTAATTTTAGAGTTGGGAAGTAATGGCTCGATTACTATCAAAAATTACTATGGTAGTAGTGCTTTAAATATTCTCTTGGGTAAACCAACTATTACCATTAGTGCTACAGATGCAAATGCAGCAGAAACTACAAGTGGACAAACTGCAAATCCTGGTCAATTTACTTTGACTCGTACAGGTAATTTATCCTCAGCTTTAACAGTTAATTACACAATTTCTGGTACAGCAACCAACGATACTGACTACAACAATATTACCAACAGTGTTACCTTTGCGGCTAATTTTTCCACAGCTACAGTTAATATTAACCCTATTGATGATTCGTTAGTTGAAGGTAATGAAACCCTTGTTTTAACCTTAGCTTCTAGTTCTAACTACACAATTGGTTCTGCTAACAGTAGTACAGTTACTATTGCTGATAATGACACAGCAACAACACCTTTTACAGATACTGGGATTGCCTTATCAGGGGTTTTTAGTAGTTCAGTAGATTGGGGGGATTATGACAATGATGGCGATCTTGATATTGTTTTGACAGGTTGGACTGGCGACTCTAGCTATACTAATATTTCTAAAATTTACCGTAATGATGGAAATGGTATTTTCACCGATATTGCATCACCTTTACTGGGTGTAACGAGCGGTTCTACTAAATGGGGAGACTATGATAATGATGGAGATATTGATATTCTCCTAACCGGAAAAACCTCTGACAATATAATCATTGCAAAGATATATCGGAACAATGGCAACAATCAGTTTGTTGATACTAATATACAATTAACAGGCGTTTGGTTTGGTTCTTCAGGCGAATGGGGAGACTATGATAATGACGGGGATTTAGATATTTTGCTGATGGGAGCAACTGCTGGTTCTGGTAGTATTTCTAAAATTTATCGTAATGATGGAAATGGTAGTTTTACCGATACAAGCGCATCTATACAAGGTGCTGACTTAGGAACTGCTAAATGGGGAGATTTTGATAACGATGGCGATCTTGATATTCTTTTAACTGGTGGTTTCTCTCCAATAACAAAAATTTATCGTAATAATGGTATAAGTGGTTTTAGTGATATCAATGCCTATTTAATGAACCTTGAACGTAGTGATGCGGCTTGGGGAGACTACGATAATGACGGCGATCTGGACATCGCTATATCAGGAAGAAATGCTAATAGCACTTTGATTACTAAAGTTTATCGCAACAATGGAGGAGGTAATTTTAGCGACATTAACTCAAACATCATTGGTGTCAACGGAGGCTCTATAGAATGGGGTGATTATGACAATGATGGCGATCTTGATATTCTTTTGAGTGGTTATAACTTTTCATTAGGTGGTGTTACTAAGGTCTATCGGAATGATAGTGGTAGCTTTACTGATATTGGAGCATCTCTTGGAGGCTATTATGGTGTTGCTGCATGGGGTGATTATGACAATGACGGTGATATTGATATTCTAACTACAGGTGCCGGTAGTGGTGCTTCTGCGGTCACAAAAATCTACCGAAATAATACTACAACTTGAAATACATCTCTCACGACACTTATAAATCTCAATGCTTCCGTAAATGGTAATTCTGTAATTCTCTCTTGGAATAAATCCACTGACTCTCAAACTCCACAAAATGGCTTAACTTACAATCTGCGAGTAGGTACTACTTCAGGTGGATCAATACCTTAGCCAAAAATCATCAAGGCTCTTATAGCAATTCCCATTCAAGTGAGGTACATGAAGAAAGAATTAACCGCAGATGGACGCAGATAAACACAGATGATTTTGTACTTCATTAGATTGGGAAACGCTATATTTTGGCTAAGGTATGGATATGGAAGTACAATTTTTTGGGGATGTGGGGAGAGCGATCGCTTGTTTGAGAACAAGGGGATAATTAGGATGCGATCGCCTTTTAGGATGTGGGAATGCGATCGCTTTTTGGGATCATGGGAGAGCGATCGCATTTGGTGGAAATGAGGGTGTGTGATAGCGCAAGCGCTGACTTGTCAGTTCGCTATTTTGGGGATGATAGAGAGCGATCGCTGTTTGGGGATGTGCGATCGCAAATAGCTCATAAAAACTTTTGCGGTTATAATTATTAGCAATCTAGTAAGTTATATTGGCTACTATGACTAACTCATTACAATACATCTGTGATTCAGAAGGGCAAACAGTTTCCGTAGTTGTTCCTATTGCCCTTTGGCAAGAAATAATGGCTGAGAGAGAAACTGCTTATTTGTTGAGCAGTCCAGCCATGAAAGCGAGATTACTTACGGCTAGAAAACGTCAAGATGGAATTTCTTTGGAAGCAGCCTGTGAGAAACTTGGAATTTGATGCAGATGCTTTTGAGGACTTAGCTTGGTGGATCGAAAGTGATCGTAAAAAAGCGTTAAAAATCATCAAACTAATTCGTGAAGTACAACGTAATCCATTTGAAGGCACAGGACAACCTGAAGCACTAAAACACGATCTCTCTGGCTGCTGGTCACGGCGGATCGATCAAGAACATCGTCTGGTTTATGAAGTCCTAGACGATAAAATCAGAATTCTCGCCTGCCGGTTTCACTACTGAAAATTGCTTTTGGGGATGAGTAAGATGCGATGTTCTGCAATTAATGCATCCATAATAATTCTGTATATTTCTAACTATCAATATTAAACTACTTTTTAAACAAAGTACATTTCTGATGTTGAGTAAACAGCGATATCTAGGCCTACGGCACGCTGTGCGAACGGTGCGCTCAGTGCAAGACACACGCTTCGCGAACGCTAAGGCATTTTTGACGTAGAGTCAGGAGCGATAGCGCCAGCGCTGTTTCTTGGATGCCCGGAGGGCTTTTGTCAGTTCGCTGTTTGGAATGTGGAGGAGCGATCGCTGATATTTATTGATTGTCTGTTTTAAATGAGGTATTTCTAGACTGTTATACAGATGCTAGAAATGATACTATCAGAAAATATCAACTTCCTGGTGAATTATTTCCCGAAGAGTCACCTTTCTCTTTGGGTGACGTTCTAAATGCAGATTTTATACCATAAATTTCGGGTTCTCATTTCTTGTTTTCTTGACTCTACATGAGATTCGTCTCATCCCTTGTATCAAGCATAAATAAAAAATCCCCCCTTTTCCTGTTCTTGATTGGAAAAGGGGATTTTGCTAAAGGTTGCAGGTAACAGGAAGATGATGAGTTTAATCAGGAATTATGCCAATTGCTAATTAACCATTGCTAACCTCGACTACATGATTAGCAAATTGGGTTAATATCTCATGATGTGCAGCACGTCACGAAGAACGCTATAGCCGACTAAATCCCAAACTAGGTAGGCCAGAAATCCAATCATGGCCAAGCGTCCATTCCACAATTCAGCTTGGGGATTCCAGCCGAAAATAAAAGCGTTACGGTCTACACCGTTATAGGCTTTAGCAACAGGTGGTATATCGGTAGAAGAGCGAGTTTCCATTTGAAATCTCCAAAATTAAGCGAATTTGAGGTTTTGAATCTTTTATCCAAAACAATTTGGTTGCTTTACTTTAATGTAGCTTTGACACACAAAGTTTCTTTATGCCTATAGATACAAACTAGAGGCACTACTTGTGGAAGATAATTATAAACCTGGTAAGGCAAACAAATCCACCTTGAGAGGTTGACAAAACTATTAATTATAAATAAACGTAAAGCAAGGTAATTAAACCATAATTTATGTTCAGCAAAAGTTCAAAATCTATGACTAAAAATAGCAAGTTTTCTATTCATGAAAACCATATTTTCAACATAAATTTACAATAAAAAAAGACTCAAATTATCTCTAAAGTTGTATCAGGTTTTCAACCCTTAGATGGATGCCAAGATAGCCTATTTTCCCGGATTCTGAAAGCTAGAGGAGTTGTGTTTAGACACAAATACTAACGAAATATTGAATTTTTCAAGTTGAATTATAGGCAGGAAATACAAATCATGCAGGAACTGTACAAACATTTATGGTGGATGGCACAAATACCTGTAAACCCCGCTAACGTCTCCCCAGCACAGGCATCGGTTCTCACTTCTGGACCGCGCTTTTTTGTGGCTTTAATCTCTGGGGTGATTTTGGCGTTTGCTTTCCAATTAGTTTTCACAAATCTTTCGGTTGCTGCTGGTATTTCCTATTTGGGGCATCCATCAGAATCAGAAGAAATTGAAAGTTTTGGTGGCACAATTCGTAAAATCGGTACGGGCTTGGGGATTTGGACATTAGTTACAGTTACACTAGCTTTATTAATTGCTTGTTTCTTGGCTGTGAAATTGAGTTTGTTGATTTTAGATCCGAGTTTAGGAGCAATTTTAGGATTAGTTATTTGGGGGGCATACTTTTTATTACTAGTATGGGTGAGTACTACTACTGTCGGTTCTTTAATTGGCTCAGTGGTGAATACTGCTACCTCTGGATTTCAGGCGATTATGGGAACGGCTACGGCGGCGCTGGGGGCTAAAGCTGTGAATCAGCAAGTGGTAGCAACGGCTGGAGCGGCTGCATCTGCTGTGCGTCGTGAATTTGAGAGTGCGATCGCATTGCCTGCCTCTGGTTTCGATCCAGGCAGTATTCGTGAGAATATAGAAGATTACATAGAAAGGCTACGTCCCCCAGAAATTGATATATCTAAGATTCGGGGTGAATTTGAAAGATTACTCAACGAACCGCAGTTTAAAGCGATCGCTCATAGTCCAGACCTCCGCAACATTGACCGTCAGCAGTTTGTTGATTTGGTTAGCAGTCGGACTGATTTATCTAAACGGGAGGTTAACCGCCTTGCTGACTCTTTATACAAAATTTGGCAGCAAGTGGTCAGTAAGCAAGCACCAAGCACAGATCGCTTAGGTGAGTTGGTGGACTATCTCAAATCCCTTCCCCCTGGACAAGCCAAAACAGATGAACTCAATACCAAAGTTGACCAGCTAATTGCCGAAATTCATACCTCCAAAGCAGCAGAACAAAAGCCAGGAATGGTGCAACAGGCAATATCAGCATTGACTGGGGTAGTTTTGGGGAGGGCAGATTTATCAGATTTGGATGTGGAGAAAATTTTGCTCTCCTTTGGTACTGCTAAACAAAAAGTCATAAAACAAGTTACAGAACAACCTTACAGTCCAATTCGTGCTGATATTGAAAACTACTTAAGTAACACCTATGCTTGGCAATTAAGTCAGGAAAGAATTGCTCAAGAATTTCGGGATGTGATCTATGACCCAGTTGCTGACGCTGGTTCGATACGTAGGGAATTAGAGAAAATATCTCGCCAGGATTTTGTGAATATTCTCCAACAGCGGGGACTGTTGACGCAAACACAAATTAGTCACATTGCTGACCAATTGGTAGCTGTGCGGGATAATGTGCTAGTAACAGTAACAGCCCAGGAAGAAAGAGAAATTGTCCAAGATTTGCAACGACGGGTAGAAAGTTATCTGTTGGTGACTCCGAAAGCAGAGTTGACACCAGAAAGGATTGAGGAAAAATTTAAACCGCTGTTTGTAGATTCAGAGGTAGATTATGAAACTTTATCCCGACGACTGGCACAAGTGCAACGGGAACAAATGGGGGAAATTCTTTTAGCACGCAATGATATTCAAGAACGGGAATTAGATCCGATTTTGGATGAATTGGAAATGCAGCGCGATCGCGTTTTGGTAGAATCTTTAGGACTGCTGGAACAAGCAAAACATGAAGCAGAAACTCTCTGGCTAAATGTCGAGTCATATCTGCGTAATACAGGTAAGGAGCAATTAAATCCTGATGCTATCCGCACCGACCTCAAAAGACTGTTAGACGACCCCCAAGCAGGAATTGCGGCAATTGGTTCTCGGTTATCTCGCTTTGATAGAGATACTTTGGTGCAATTGTTAAGTCAGCGCCAAGATTTAACTGAGGAACAAGTTACGCAAACTATTAATGCAGTTGAGGAATCATGGCATAGCATCCGTCATACACCGCAAATTGTGGCACACAAAGCGAAGGAACAATATGACACTGTTACCACCACTATTGCAGATTACTTGCGAAATACTGGTAAGGATGAATTGAATCCTGAAGGAATTCAGCAAGATTTGACGAGATTGTTTGAACATCCTAGGGAGGGTGTGGTTGCCCTGCGTCGTCGTTTATCACATATTGACAGAGATACTTTGGTGCAATTGTTGAGTCAACGTCAAGACTTGAGTGAGGAACAAGTTAATCAGGTGATTGATGCTATGCAGACATCAATTAGTAATATTGTTCGTGCGCCGCGTCGTCTTGCAATCAGGACACAGCAACGAGTACACACTTTCCAAGCTTATCTGCAAGACTATTTACGGCTGACTGGGAAGGAAGAATTGAACCCGGAAGGGATCAAGCGGGATCTGCATTTATTGTTGCATGATCCACGAGTGGGAATGGAAAGTTTGAGCGATCGCCTTTCACATTTCGACAGGGAAACCATTATTGCTTTGCTGAAAATTCGGGAAGACATGACTGATCAAGAAGCAGCCAGAATTGCCGATAATATCGTCCTCGTGCGCGACCAATTTGTAGAACAGGTACGGGGAGTTCAAAGACGTATCCAAGATGTGATTGAGGGCGTTTTTGCCACTATTCGTAATTATCTCAATTCTCTAGATCGCCCGGAGCTTAATTATGATGGAATTAAGCATGATATCCGCCAATTGTTTGATGATCCTCAAGCTGGATTTGATGCTTTGCGCGATCGCCTTTCATCTTTCAACCGGGATACCTTAGTGGCAATTTTGAGTTCCCGCGAGGATATCTCAGAGGCAGATGTTAACAGAATTATTGACCAAGTTGAACGCACCCGGAATAATGTATTACAACGAGCCGAACGCCTACAGCACGAAGCCCAACATCGCCTAGAACAGGTGAAACACCAAGCACAGCGCCAAGCCGAGGAAACGCGCAAAGCGGCAGCTAATGCTGCTTGGTGGTTATTTGCCACAGCGGTTGTTTCAGGTATCGCAGCAGCTTTTGGAGGTGCAAGTGCTGTAGTGCGTTTGTAGGTTATAAATTGTCTCCTCTACTTTTGTACCTCCCATCTGGGAGGTTTTTTTAATTAAAAATTCAATAAATAAAGCGATCGCTAATAAGCATTTACGGGGTTTTTCTTGTCTTCTGTCCAATTTATTGGATTTTTGACAATGTATTGACGAATATTATTTAATGCTTCCTCATTACGAATAATATGTTCATGATAATTACGTTGCCAAATCACATTTCCTTTAATCTGATTAATCCGATTAATTTGGCGTGTAGAAACAGAGTCAGTACAAATAGTGACAAAATAAGCTCCTACTTGAGTATAGTCATATCCTTTTAATCTAGTTCTCAGAAAGTTGTATTTCAGTAGTGAAAGCTGACGACCGAATACTTACGGAACTATACCCATTATTTGCAACGCTCTGTAAATGTTAAATACAGAATAACTAAAGAATATCCAAAAAATACCCAAAACAATTATGTTGAAGCGCTCCAAAACATGAAATTTTTGGGAACCTCTGGCAATGACAACATAGATAGCTAAGATGATACCACAGCCTACCAGGTAATGATAAAGGGTTTTCAATCCTAAAGACCAACCTCTGGCATATTCATTTTTCATACCTGGAAAACCTAAAATCCAAAGTCCAAGGGTAGGAAAAGAAATGAGGGCGGTTATATAAATAAAAATCAACGTCCTTTTTTTAAGGGTTTTGATCATGCCAATGCGATCGCCTTTATTCATTTAATTACCCCTTTGATTTTTCGGATTTTTACCTACTATACTGTATTGGCATCAGAATGAATATTTCATTCATTTTGCACCGATAATTATTTCAGCGTCGTTCCACCATTCGCATAAAAGCCGCACCCGTTACTAATCCTGCAAATTGTCCCCAATAACCAAGATTATTTACACCCCCAGGAATATTTAAACTACCAATTCCGTAAAATAACTGTTGTACAAACCACCAAAATAAATAGAAAAATGCAGGTATTTCAACAGGAATAAACACAATAATTAAAGGTAAGATTGAATCTATTTTTGTTTTAGGAAACTTCATAATATAAGCTCCTAAAATAGATGCGATCGCACCATTAGCACCAATCACTGGAACTGTTAATTTTGGTTCCATGAAAATTTGGATCATCCCAGCAAAAATGCCGGCAACTAAGTAAAGCAATAAATATCTCTGTTGTCCCAAAATCCTTTCTAAGGTTTTACCAAACACCCATAAAAAAAGTAGATTTCCCAACAATTGACTAAAACTACTATGCAAAAACAGCGAGAAAGGTAGAGAAAACAATCGCCAAAATACAACTATCCAAGCTGCTGAATTGTAAAAAATTGCATTTGTAAATGCTGTATGGGTTTGCTCTGGAATTATCCCCCAGCTATTGACAAAATAACCTAATTTATCATTAATATCTAGACTCAGTTCCCAGCAAAATATAAACAGATTAATACCAATTAACCAATAAGTAATAATTGGTTTCTTCCAACTATAGATATTATCACTAATGGGAATCATATAATTCGTAATTGGTAATTGGTAATTAGTAATTTTAATTGTTCTTCCCCATTTCCCCAGTACCCAGCCTCCTGTGGCAAGATGTAATTAGGTAATATTGCATTCAACTCAGCAACCGAGATGCTAGGAAACACACTTGTAGGAAGATACCAAATTATCAGCCACCTGGGAGGAGGAGGATTTGGCGAAACTTATGTCGCTTATGACACTCATTTGCCGGGTTCACCGCAGTGTGTTGTCAAAAAACTCAAGCCCCAGTCAACTAATGCAGCCACTCTGGAAATAGCTAGACGACTATTTGATACTGAAGCACAGGTTTTGTACAAATTAGGTACTCACGATCGCATTCCCCAACTTCTAGCGTACTTTGAAGAAGATGCAGAATTCTATCTCGTTCAGGAATTTATCGTTAGTCATGACCTAAGTCAAGAGTTAGCACCAGGAAAAACCCTAAATCAAGATGAAGTAATTTCGCTATTACAAGAGATTTTAGAAATTTTAGACTTTGTGCATCAACAAAAGGTAATTCACCGTGATGTTAATCCACGCAATATCCTGAGACGAGAACAAGATCACAAATTAATTTTAATTGATTTTGGTGCGGTTAAAGAAATTACCACCCAAGTAATTATTCCCGCAGGTAAAACAAAATCTACCGTCGCTATTGGTACACCCGGTTATATGCCTGGAGAACAAGCACAAGGAACACCAAAATTGAGTAGTGACATCTATGCTTTGGGAATTATTGCCATTCAAGCTATGACGGGATTATCACCGGATCAATTAGAAAAAGATGATGATAGTAATGAAATTATTTGGCGAAATCATGCCACCGTCACATCAGAATTTGCAGACTTTTTAGATAAAATGGTTTGTTATGATTTTCGTCAACGTTATGCTTCTGCAACGGTAGCATTAAATGCACTGCAAGGTTTAACTAAACCATCCTCCGGAACACTTGCCTTAAGTCCTGCTGCTCCACTTAATAATATCAAACATATCAAACCTCGAAAATTTCAAAAAGGTATATTGATCAAATTGACATTAGGCGTATTATTAATGGGTTTGGCAGGAACGGCATCAATATATGTTTTAAATAAAATCAATACTAATAATGCTACAGAATTATATAAACAAGGTAATACACTTTTACAATTACAAAGATATGAAGATGCTCTGGCAGTTTATGAAAAAGCAGCAAATATTAAACCAAATTATTTTCAAGCATGGTATGGTCAAGGTAAGGCATTATTTGAATTACAAAAATATCAAGAATCACTAATAGCTTATGATAAAACTATTCAACTTCAGCCAAATTATTTAGAAGCTTGGACTGGTAGAGGTTTTGTGTTGGCGAATTTACAGCGTTATTCAGAAGCAATTTTTGCTTTTGATAAAGCATTGCAAATCAAAGAAGACTACCCAGCCGTCTGGAATGCTAAAGGTGATGCTTTCAATAATTTAAAACAATATGATAATGCAATTAAGTCTTATGATCAAGCAATTGAATTGCAACCAGACAATTATGAGATTTGGTATAAAAAAGGATTTTTGCTACAGGGTTTAAAAAAATATGATGATGCAATCACAGCATATATAAAAGCAGTAGAGTTAAAACCAGACTATGAAGCAGCTTTATATAATTGGGGCAATTCTCTAGTCAATCTAAACCGCTATGAAGATGCTTTAAAAGCATATAGTCAATTAGTGCAGTACAAGCCCAGTTATTATCAAGCTTGGTTTTCTAGAGGTAATATCTTGATTACTTTACGGCGATATTCTGAAGCAATTGATTCTTTTAAAGAAGTCATTAAATACAATCCTCGTAACTATCAAGCATGGTATAGTTTAGGATGGTCATTGCATCAAAGTCAACGTTATGCAGAAGCTATTGAGTCTTACAATAAAGCAATTTCCTTGAAATCAAATGACTATAAGGTATGGTACAATTTAGGTAATTCACAATATAATTTACAAAAATATGCAGATGCCTTAGCATCATATAATAAGGCAGTTCGTTATCAGAAAAATCATCATGAAAGTTGGTATAGTAGAGGGAATACATTATTGAATTTAAAACAATATCAAGAAGCGATCGCATCCTATGAACAAGCTATTAAATACAAGCCTGATTACCAACAAGCAATAGATGCTAGAAAACAGGCGCAAACTCAATTGCAACCCGAAAAATCTCGCTCTATAATAGTACCGATTCTGCGGCTACCTAATTCAAATTTATAAATAAATCATCTCAAATCTAGTTGATTCTTAAACCATATAATTGTTAGCAAAGTATTATTGATATTGATTAAGTACTAATATTGACTTCTCGTGGTTCATCTGGTGATAGAAAAGATGCAATTTTAGTATCTGAGTTTATCTGTCCAATTATAGTAGGTTGATTGATGACAGAAACTCTGTTAGTTCTGAGGGTTTTTTGAATTTCTTTCCGTATTTCTAGCTTTTGATTATACTCCTGTAATTTGATTTGAGCTTGAGGATAAGCTTGAGTATCTTGGGGAACTTTTTCGAGTAATTTTATCGCACTAGCAAAGTCATTTATTAAGGCTTTTTTGTAAGCTGTATGCAAAAAATAGCCTGCTCTTATCTGCTGCTTTTGTTTATATTCAGCCAATTTTTGTTGAACTATAGTACCAGCAGAAGTTTCGGGAGGAATTTGACGCAAATATTCTAAAGCAGCGGAAAATTCTCTATTCTCAGCTTTTGCGTAAGCTTGGTTTAATAAGTTGCGTGCTTGTTCTTCCAGGTTAGCTTGTGTTTGCTCAACTAGTTTTTCTCGTTTAGAACGCCAATATGAAGTATATGGAATTTGCGAAACATTAAGTATTGCATCTGATAATTTACCATCATTTAAAGCTTGTTCCGCTGCTAGATAATTTTCTGTCTCACTGTGCCATTGTTTTTGCCATTCGGCAATTGTATCTTGAGCTTCTGGATATACGTTGCTATAGGGAGGAATTGATTTAGCAATATTAATTGCCTTTTCTAAATCCCCTGATTGATATTCTGCTATTGCTTTGGATAAAGTTCCTGTTTCTGAATAAACTAGTGAATTATTTACTAGAGCCGATACGCCTAATCCAACTACCAAAGAGTTAAGTGCTAGTCCCAGTCGCATTCCTGCTAATAATGGTTCTGATTTGCTCTTTTTCTTTTGAACAGGTTTTTTTAAAGAAGTTGGAGGTTGGGTGGGAGCAATTATTTGCGGTTGGTGTTTCCATGTTATGTGATTCAATATCCACAGCGCTTCGCTGGCAGACTGAAAGCGTTCTTGGTAATTATAGCGAATCATTTGGCTGATAAAAACAGCTAAATATTCATTAATTTCAGTGCCTTCGCAACGCCAGGGAATGTCGTTATTAGTAGAGTCAATTTTTAGTTGTAGAGGTGTTAATCCTGTTAAAGCTTGGAGAGCAATCATACCCAAAGCATAAATGTCACTATTGGGTTGTGTTTGACCCAGAAATTGCTCTGGTGGTATGTAACCCAATGAAGTGACAGGAATCTGGGAAATGGGTAATTCTGCATCAGTGCTAAAGTCAATTGGCTGAATTGAGCCAAAATCAATTAGCACTAATTTATGATCACCAGCGCGTCGGATTAAGTTTTCTGGTTTAACATCACAGTGAATAAAACCTTGAGAATGAACAAATTCGAGAATTCCCAAAGCATCTTCAAGAAATGTCATGACTTCGATTGCAGTCCATTTAATTTCCTGCTGTTGATTGAGACTTAATTCCACAGACAAAGGCTGTCCAGCAATATATTCTTGTACTAAGTAAAACTGCTCATTTTCTTCAAAGAAGGTGATAAGTTGCGGAATTTGGTTATGTTTTCCCAAATGCTTGAGGGTTTCAGTTTCGGTGAGAAAACGTAGTCTCAGGTAGTCAAAGTAAGCACTAGATTGGTAGTCGTTGACTTTCAACTGCTTAACTACGCATCTAGGCCTTTCTGGATAGTCTACATCTTCAGCGATGTATGTTTGTCCAAATACGCCCGAACCAAGGCTTTGAACAATTTGATAACGTCCTTGTAGAAGTTGCTTGACGGTTTGGTTGCTCATAAGTTCCTTACTGAGAGAGCCTTACATAAGTTGTTACCTACCTCTTCTGAATTTCCTAACTGTTTCCGGAATACTGAGAAATAATTATTTGTAGCTTTAAATTAAGGTGAGTAGATTAAATCCATGTTTATAAACGTATATCACCCTTGACAGATATGAATTAACAACGTCATCATAGGCTTTTACAGCTTTTTGCTGTTTTCTGGGGTCGTTTGAACAGAGGTGAAATAAAATACATCAAATTCACGTTAATGTCATAGACACCCAATTCCTTTATTTAGTATTTTTACGTAATGATAATGAAGCTTAAAATACTATTTTTTGTTTTTAGGGGGTCTGAGGTATCAGGGGTCTGGGGTATCAGGGGTCTGGGGTATTAGGGATTTAGGAGTTTAAGGAATGAGATTGTAGAGGGATAAAAAGGTTGGTTTGGCTACGTTTTCACAAAAAATAAAGAAGTGGTAAATTACTCGTGTGATTTTTAGGTTGCGGTTTGCGATCGCTATTTATCCACCGACTTAATTGGATACATCAAGGTGTCAAGCCATTTGGGAATTTTATTAATAGTTTTCTATTGTTTCTATAAGTAAATCTAAAGGCTGAAAACGATGACTCTCGATGTCGTTGACTCTATTGGCGAAATATTTCTTAACATTGAGAAAAAACATTGTGATGGGTAACGTTGAGTGGATTAAGTGTCCTAAATCCCTAGCAAAGCGCTGCAACCTAATTTATAGGTTGAGGAAATTAACCAACAGTATTTGTATTGAAACCGAAATATTGTCGATGGGTATATCTCAAAAGATAGAGATTCACTTAAAAAGGCGGAAGACAGTAGGCCGGAGGGAAGATTTTTTCCTCAGCTTTTTTGTATAGGTTTCAGAGAAATTACATTATTATTAACGAGATTCGCTACTATTCTCTTCTTGATCTTCAAAGCTTTCTTTTAAGGGTTTGACTACTTTAGCGATCGCTTCTTGGATAAAAACTTTGATAAACTCATCGCGGCGATTGATCTGAAACTGTTGCTGTACAACTTCCGTCATTCCCCCATCACCCCAATCTTGATCATGGCGAAAATATTCAATAAAGCTTTTACCTGCAATGCGCGTTAGATAAGCTGCTGTCACCCCTTGGATGGCTCTACCAATCATAAAAGTGGCAACATTGAGTTGTAGGGCTGTCGAGAGTAATTCAATTGCGCCCTTGACGATGCCTAAACCAGCAATGGTTTTTCCCAGAGATAGGGCTAACTCTCGCCCTCGTTCCATATTTAATTCACAACCGTAAACTCTGCCAATTTCTACCACCATTTGGGCGTTAACTGCGGCTGTGGCCAGTAAATCTACAACTGGTAAAGGGGTGACAGAAACCACACCAGCCCCAATCCATTGAAAACGCTCCACAATTTTATCAGCTTGACGACGGCGTTGAGAATCAATCAGTTTGCGGGCTTCTTCTCCTAAACGTAGAGATTGGAGGAGAATATTATCTGCCACTAAATCCTCACCTTCAGCACGTAAGACAGCGGCCATGCGTCGTAATAGGGGGATAATATCTGCTTCT
The DNA here is from genome assembly GCF_051781005.1 of Anabaena sp. WFMT. Lineage (NCBI taxonomy): Bacteria > Bacillati > Cyanobacteriota > Cyanophyceae > Nostocales > Nostocaceae > Anabaena > Anabaena sp. WFMT. The sequence continues at coordinate 102,359 of NZ_JBPWOA010000031.1, forward strand.
GGCTGGAAGGTTTCGCCGGTTTCTAATTGTGCGGATTGGGGATTAGCTGCGATCGCTACGACATCATTACTAGCAATAAAATCTCGTACCCGCTGGCGCAACTTTGTCAAGATAGCTTCTGTATCGTCATCTGTATATAAATCAGTTTTATTGAGAACCAAGAGCGATCGCTTACCAATCTCTGCCAACCCTTTCAGCGGCTCATATTCAGAACGCCTCAAATCATTATCTACCACAAATAACAACAAATCCGCTTCCGTCGCCAAAGCCCTAGCAAGTTGTTCCCGTTCCGTTCCTGCTACACCCGCTTCTAAAATTCCCGGTGTGTCAGTAATTAAAATTTTCCGTTCTAATCCCTTTAACCGCAAACAATAGGTTTCCCCCACTTGGGTTGTCCCCATCGGTGCATTGACTTGACCTACTATCCGCCCCATAATCGCATTCACCAGGGAAGTTTTACCAGCACTCCCAGTCCCAAATACCACAACTTGAATTTCCCCCCGTGCTAAATTCGTTTCAATTTCCTTAGTGCGACTCAATAAAGCTTGACGAGTCACCTCATCTTGAATTTGGGCTACCTGTTGACGCACAGCTTGAAGAGTAGTGGAAGCCGCATCAGATTTAGCAGCCGGAATTTGACTAGGAGTAACTCGTTGACGATTACGGCGCGATTTCTGTTCACCAGATTGCAGCACCAGTACATAATAGACAAAAGCAGCAACTAACCCGCCCAGAAGCAGAATCAGCAGCAACAGCAGCAGATTCCCTAATAGGGGAGAATAGGATAACTGCCAGTATAGCCGTGTAAGCGAATCAATTAACCATAGGGCTAAACCCAAAATGATAATCAGACCAACAATGAGTGTGACTATGCGCGACAGAGGCATGAATAGCAAAAATGAAAGGGTATTGAATAGACAGATGCTTCTGATCTTAATAGGTTGAGTGTTTTTCTCCAGAGTCCAAAGAAGCAAATTTTGCTAAACTAAGATCCAGTTTGTATCAAATGTTCCTTTAACACCGTGACCAATGATTCCTTGATGGTACAAGCCCCCGGATTTATCCGTGGAGTCAACCCAAAATCTAAAATTCAAAATTTTCTGATTGGCTGCTGAATTCTTCATTTTTCCTCAAAATCTACCTGATCGAAAAGTTCAACGGCTATACCATGAAGTCTATCTCTGAATTAAGTTCCTGTAACTGGCTGCGACAATTCTTTAATCGACTCAGTATTAGACAAAAAATTGTCAGTGGATATACCCTTTCCCTGGGAATTGCAGTCTTAGGGACAACCGCCGGGTTAGTGATGGGCGCTCTCTACTTCCAAGCCGCCGGAGACAAGATGCTCTTGGCCAATCAGGAAGGAAGCTTGTTAAGTAGTTTGCAAGGAAAACTTTTGGAAATTCAGATTGATCAGCAGGAAATAATCCCTGTTTTAAGTCAGCCGCAAGCTTCACGCTCAAAAAATTCTGAATTAAAGACTCATCTTCAGGAAGCCGAAATTTTATTTTCCCAGTTAGAGAAATTTAGTCAACCCAACTCCCAAGATGATTTGCAGAATTTGCTCAGAAAGTATGATGGCGACATCAAAGCATATTTTCAAAACCTCAAACAGTTAATTGAGCAAGTTACCCTGCTGAGTTCCAATCCAGAGGATTTATCAAAAGCACAGCAATTAATCTGGCAATTTAATCAAAGTCAGGCTACACAGAAATTTTATAAATATGCCCATGAATTAGCAGAATTTGCCGAAACGGTTCAAAATCGCCAAAAAGAAGCTGATTTAGCCTATAGAGAAGCTACCAGACTGCAAGCTCAGATTATTATTGTGAGTATGGCGCTATCAGTTGCGATCGCTATTACCTTCGCTGTATATACTAGTAAAATCATTGCTAGTCCCATTAATGCAGTCACAGATGTCGCTCGCAGAGTTACCCAAGAAGCTGATTTTGAATTACAAGCACCTGTAACCACAAAAGATGAAATTGGCACTTTAGCTAACGCCTTAAACTTACTCATTCAACAAGTACAACACCTTTTAGAAATCCAAAAATCAGAAGCACAAACAAAACTTATTCAAAGTGAAAAAATGTCAAGTTTAGGGCGAATGTTAGCAGGTGTTGCCCATGAAATCAATAATCCAGTCAATTTTATTTCTGGTAATTTAGTCTACGCACAAAGGTATATTGAGGATTTATTAGTACTACTGAAAACCTACAAAGATACAATTCCTAATCCACCTATTCAAGTGCAAGCCGTAGCTGAAGAGATTGATTTTGAGTTTCTAGAAACTGATTTGCCGAAAGTGTTTAACTCCATGACACTTGGAACTGAACGCACGCGAGAAATTGTCCGCAGCTTAAAAAACTTCTCTCGTTTAGATGAAGATGCAATTAACTTAGTAGATTTACACCCTTGTATTGATAGTACATTATTGATTTTAAATAATCGTCTCAAACATAGTATTAGCGTTATTCGCTCCTATGGAGAGATTCCCCAAATTCCTGGGTATATGGGTTTACTCTATCAAGTATTTATGAATCTTTTGAGTAATGCTATTGATGCGTTAGAAGAAAAATCTCATAGCAACCCACAATTTTCACCTGAAATCACCATTATTACAGAATGCCTGCATAATGATTGGGTAATGGTCAGAATTGCAGATAATGGTCGAGGAATTACGCCAGAAAATAAACAGAAGATATTTGAAACTTTTTTTACCACCAAACCGCGAGGTATTGGTACAGGTTTAGGTTTAGCAATTACTTATCAAATTGTGGTAGAAAAACATAGAGGTAAAATTAGTTGTAATTCTGAGGTAGATCAAGGTACAGAGTTTGTCATCGCTTTACCACTTAATCAACCTTAATTACCACTAAATTTGCTTTATGTAAGTATGAAATCTGTAAAATATCACAAGTGGAGAAAAAACTGAATGGGACTTTTTGATCAAATTCTAGGCTCAGTTACTAATTCCAATCAACAAGGTGGTTTAGGCCAATTAGTAAAAATTGCTAGTACTATTCAGCAGGTGAGTAATACTACTGGTGCAGATACTTCCAGCATCCAATCAATTTTAACAGTAGTCGGTAAACAGGTGCATTCCTCTTTGCAAGAAAAGCAAGCCACAGAGGGAACCGAAGCTGTCCAAAACTTGGTGAATCAATTTGCAGGTACTTCTCCAGATTCCCAAGCCGTCAATACGCTATTTTCTCCAACTATTCAACAACAAGTTGCAGAGATTGCAGCCCAGCGCACAGGTTTAGATGCGGGAATGATTCAACAATTACTACCTACATTAGTGCCTTTAGTGCTGAGTTTCTTGCAATCTGGCGGAAATCCATTACTGAATAAATTCCTAGATGCTGACGGTGATGGAGACGTTGATATTGCTGATGCTATGAAGTTAGCTAGTCGGTTTTTAGGCAGGTAATTACTAACTGAGAAATAGATAGTTATAAACGTGGATTAATCAAGTTTTGTACTTTTTTTATCCACGTTTTCTGTTTAATAATTTATCTAGATTCTAGTTGTCATTTCATTTGTCAAGTCCACATTATACCAAATTTAGTTGAGCATACCCTGGGACATTTTATAATTTGCACAACTCAAAGTAAAAAACGCACCAATATATACAACGCTGAAGTCACAAGTTGCAGCAACATCACAGGAATACCGTAATGCAGAAAAGTCTTAAAGGAAATTCTTCTACCATGCTGTTCAGAAATCCCAGCAGCAACAATATTAGAAGATGCACCAACAAGAGTACCATTACCTCCCAAAGTTGCACCAAACATCATGGCATAAAATAGTGGTAAAACTTCTGGAGGAAACTGTCCTTGATAGTCTGAGGCTAAAATTTCTGCTGGTGCTAATCCCACATTGACGATATATTGTTTCAGCAAAGGAACCATCGCCACAACTAGAGGAATATTAGGAATAACGCTAGATAATACCCCCACCAAAAATAACAACACTAGCGAACCGAGGAGAATATTTTTCCCCAAGACTATCGCCAATATTCCTGATAAACCTTTGAGAACACCTGTTTTATCGAGCCCCCCAATTAGCACAAAAGTACTCATAAAAAAGATTAAGGTACTCCAATCTACATCTCGCAATATGTTGTTAACAGTATCAATGCGACTATGGTGAGATAACAATAAAGCTAAAGCAGCACCTAACAAAGCTACAGCCGCAGGTGAAATAGGTATTGGTAAAGATTCACCAATTACAAAAAATAGCAATACAAAACCTACAATCACTCCACCCACCATTAAAATTCTCGGATGATTGATTTGAGGATGTGGTAGTTCAGCTAAATCATCTAGTCTTGTATTCCAAATTTTTCTAAATAAAAATGGTAGTGTGCAAATCACAGTGACAACAGCAATCACACCTCCTAAGCTCAAGTTCCATAAATAATCTAGAAAGCTAATATTTACAGCATCACCAACAATAAAAGTAGCAGGATCTCCAACTAAGGTTAATAACCCTGCACTATTAGCAACAAACACCATCAAAATTAATAAAGGCACAAAATTGACTCCTATTTCTTGTGCCATTGGCGGAATTAAAGGCGCTAATAACATCACTGTAGTGGCATTAGGTAAAACTGCACAAATTGGTGTTACTAATGCCACTATACCTAATAGTAATTTCTTGCCACTTCCTTGAGCAAGAATGACTATTTGTGTAGCTATATAACTAAAAATATTAGTCGGTTCAAATGCTCTTACTAAGACCATTACACCGAAAAATAAACCTAATGTTCCATGACTTTTACCAATATAAGCAACAGCTTCTGGCAAAGTCATGATGTTACTAAAAACGAGTAATAATGCTCCCAATAAAGCAGCAATAGTAAGATGTACCCATTCCATCATTATTAAAACAATGACGGTAATAAATATGATTACACTGAAGATAGCTTGCCAGTTTTCCACACATTTAACCTCGAAATATTACTGTTTGGATAGTAGCGAAAAAGCCACCTACAGTATAGGTGACTTTTCCATAATTTTAAATTAATTTCCAATCACTGTAATTGAGAACAGCAATTATTCATCAATACAACTGGGAATACCCAATACACAACTGG